>CBFGNY010000163.1:0-10199 GCA_965650235.1 uncultured Flavobacterium sp.
AAATAATTAATTTATGAAGCCAATCCGGCTGTGCATTGCAACTCCTCATTATAGCAATTGTTTTTTAAGGCATAAAAGGAGCTTCCGTTGGTCGCTCTTTTCTACCAAAAAAACTAACCACTATAATTCCGGGGTTTCCATTTCCATCCGGGCTAAAAAACATATGAAATACCTAATTACCATTGTCGGACCAACAGCCATAGGCAAAACAGCCCTGAGTATTGCCTTGGCACAGCATTTTAAATGCGAAATCATATCGTGTGACAGCCGTCAGTTTTTCAGGGAAATGACAATTGGCACCGCCGTTCCAAATCAGGAAGAGTTGCAATCCGCAACACATCATTTCATCCAGAATAAATCGATCTTCGAAAATTACACTGTTGGGGATTACGAAAAAGAAGCCCTTTTAAAATTAGAAGAACTGTTTCAAAATAATGATTTTGCTATTTTAATTGGCGGCTCTGGCTTATATGTTGATGCCGTTTTAAAAGGCTTCGACGAGTTTCCTGAGATCGATCCCGCAGTACGTTCTGAAGTAAACGCTAATTATGAAAAAATAGGAATCGTATATCTTCAGGAACAGTTACAGCTTTTAGATCCTGATTATTTTCAAAAAATAACTTTAGAAAACCCGCAGACACTTCAAAATCCGCAACGAATGATGCGTTTTGTCGAAGTTTGCATCGGCACCCAAAAACCCTATTCTTCTTTCCTAAATCAAAAGAAAAGCAACAGAAATTTCACTTCTGTCCTGATTGGTTTAGAAGCCGAAAGACAAGTGATTTATGATCGTATTAACCAAAGGGTCGATATTATGATGAACGAAGGTTTGCTGGACGAAGCAAGAGCTTTATATTCCCATAAAGAGTTAAATGCACTCCAAACTGTGGGCTACAGAGAATTATTTAGTTATATTGATGGAGAATTCCCATTGCCCTTTGCAATCGAAGAGATCAAAAAAAACACCAGAAGATTTGCCAAAAGACAACTGACCTGGTTTAAACGGAATGAAACAACTAAATGGTTTGATTATGCAACAGATAGAAAGGAAATAATAACATATATAGAAAATCTTCTAAAGTATTAAGAGTCTTTTTTCTATTCTCTATATTCTATTTTCTAAATCATCTAAAATCTAAATTCTAATAATCTAAGAAGTCTACATAAATGCCAATATCACCAAATTTCACCTCGGTTCTAAGCAAAGACTGGGAAATCAATTTTACGCAATGTACTCCAAATGGTTACTTAAAATATACAGATCTATGTAATATTTTACAGCTTACTGCGGCCGCACATTCTGAAGTTGGCGGTATCAGTTTTTACGATATGCAGGAATTTCACCAGGCATGGGTTTTAAGCCGAATGAGAGTCGAAATTACTGCTTTGCCAAAATCGGGAGATTTGGTAACGGTAAAAACATGGATCAACAGTCTGGAGAATTCACGTTCTGTCCGTGCTTTAGAAATGCATGTCAACGGAAAAAAGATAGTGGGCTGCGAAACGTATTGGGCTGTTTTTAACACGCAATTGCGCCGTCCTGAAGCTTTGGCATTGCCTTATGACCATTTTGAATTATTCCCTGAAAAAAGAGCCACAATGGAAGGCTTTTCAAAAATCAACATCAATCACGAAAAAGAAGCTGTATTTGAAAAAACAGTTTATTTATCAGATCTTGACATTGTAAACCACGTCAACAATGTAAAATATCTCGAATGGTGTCTCGATCATGTTAATCCTAAAAAAATTCTGAAACAAGAAGTACAAAGCTTTGAAATGAATTTCATGAAGGAACTTTCATTAAAAGATACTGTAATAATTCACGAAAGTGAAAATGAAGATCATTCTGTCGCCAGATTTAGTATTACCAAAGGAGAAAAAACCTGTTTTGCATTGCAGTTGAACTGGAAATAATCAAAAAAGCTGGTTTCAAATTAAGAAACCAGCTTTTTTGATATGTTTAAAATATAATTTTATTTATAGATCTTATCTCTAGATGAATACACTCAATACAAAGTAAATCACTCCTGCTAAAAGAGCTGAAATAGGAATCGTTAATACCCATGCCCAGATCAAACTTACAGTTACTCCCCAACGCACGGCAGATACACGTTTTGTTAACCCAACCCCAATGATAGATCCTGTAATGGTATGTGTTGTACTTACCGGTATTTTTAAATGCTCTGTAAAATAAAGTGTCAAAGCTCCTGCAGTTTCTGCAGCAACACCTTCGAATGACGTTACTTTTGTGATTTTAGAACCCATTGTTTTCACAATTTTCCAGCCTCCGCTCAACGTTCCGGCCGCAATAGCAGAATAACATGCTAATGGAATCCAGCCCGGCATAACTCCTTTTACTCCCATATCATCATTTGGCAATACAACATCCAGCCAGGAATCCATATGAACACCCGGATTGGTATTGATATAAACCGCTACGGCTGCAGCAATAATACCCATTACTTTTTGTGAATCATTTCCTCCGTGACCTAAACTGAAAGCTGCTGATGACAATAATTGCATCTTTTTTAACCCCCCATCAGCCTGATGAAGACTTAAACTGCTAAATACCAAACAAAAAGCACTTACAGTCAATACAATAAAAGCAACCAAAAACCATTTAATATTGTGTCCTTCAAAAGCTACGCTCCAAAAATGGGAATCAAAACGAGGCTTATCAATTTTATCATAAGGAATCATTTGACTGTAAACAAACCAAACAGTCAGAACCATTAAAGCCACTGTGAAAATTTTAGGATAAATACTTTTGCGTGAAGCATTTAACAGCCAAATTGAAATTAAATACGATGCAATCATTCCAACTAAAGGGGCTAAAACAATAAAGGCAATAATGACAATTACCCCCGAAGGCATCCCGCCGTCTTTGCCGGCTTTATACCAGCTTACGATTTCGTACCAGTAATGCGTAGTTCCATCTTCACCAATATATCCGGAAAAACCATGAACTGCAATAGCATGTGCAATTGCTGCACCAGCAAACCCCCCAATTAAAGTGTGTGAAGAACTTGAAGGAATTCCTAACCACCAGGTCAATAAATTCCAGCAAATTGCCGCAATAACTCCTGCCAGGATTACAATCAGGTTAATCTCCATTGTATGTGCTGTTTTTGCAACAGTATCTGCAACACCAAACCCAAAAACCCAATAAGCAAGAAAGTTAAAAAATGCTGCCCAGACAACGGCCTGAAAAGGCGTTAGAACCTTTGTAGCAACAACGGTAGCAATAGCATTTGCCGCATCATGAAAACCATTGATGTAATCAAAAATTAAAGCTAATACTATAATAATTATAAGTAGCGTCATAAAATTATAACTTCAGATTGAAATAAATTGAATTAAGAATGTTTTACAGAAATAGATTCCAGTATGTTGGCAACACTCTTACATTTGTCTGTTGCTGATTCTAAAACAGATAATACCTCTTTATATTTAATGATATTTTTAGCATCTGTTTCGTTTTCAAAAATTTCAAAAACTGCTTTGTTATATACATTATCAGACTTGTTTTCCAGTTTATTGATTCTGGCACAAGCATCTTTAATTACTTTGAAATTCTTTAAATTTCTCAACTCTTTCACCGCACTGTCAATATTCTGACACGCTTCAAGGTTGATTTCTGTCATCTTTCTGATTGATTTTGTAATCTTATCAACCTGATACAATCTCATTCTGCTTGCTGCACCGTGAAGGTAATCAGCAACGTTATCAATCGAAGTAATTAAGGTGTGAATATCCTCTCTGTCAAACGGAGTAATGAAATTTCTGCTCAATTCCAGATTGGTTTGACGTGTAATGTCTTCTCCCTTTTGCTCTAATTCGTCAATTTTCTGAAAAAGAACTTCTCTTTCTTTCAATGGAAGGTTTACAGCTTCGTGTAAATTAGAAGCCAATTCAATTAAATTGCTTGAAGCCTCTTCAAAAAGTGGAAAGAACTTTTTGTCTTTCGGCACTAAAAATTGGAAAATACTGTTTATTGACATTTTTATATTTTTGATAGTGCAAAATTACTTCAATATTAATTTTCAATGTTAAGCCATTGTTAACAAATCATTTTCAATTTGGAAACTATTTAGGAATTGAACTGTTTTTTCAATATCATAATGCAGGATTCTGTCTTCTTTTACCAAAGGCACGATTTCCCGGTAACTGCTCAAAAACATTTCGATGAAATCACTTGATTTCAAAGGTTCTCTGTACGCAATTGCCTGTGAAGCGTTCAGTAATTCGATTGCCAGAATACGCTCTAAATTATCCATAACACGTAGTGCTTTTGTAGCTCCGTTTGCGCCCATACTTACGTGATCTTCCTGTCCGTTGCTCGAAACGATACTATCTACGCTTGACGGTGTTGCCAGTTGTTTGTTCTGACTGGCAATACTGGCTGCAGTGTATTGTGGAATCATCAATCCCGAATTCAGTCCCGGATTATCAACCAAAAATGCCGGAAGATTACGCAACCCTGAAATTAACTGATAGGTTCTTCTTTCAGAAATACTTCCCAATTCGGCTAAAGCAATCGCCATAAAATCCAAAGCCAATGCTAAAGGCTGACCGTGGAAATTTCCTCCTGAGATAATCTGATCGGCTTCAATAAATATATTTGGATTATCTGTAACCGAATTAATTTCGGTCTTGAATACTTTTCGAACATAATCAATCGCATCTTTTGAAGCGCCGTGAACCTGAGGCATACAACGGAAAGAATACGGATCCTGAACATGTTTTTTCTCTTGGACAATAATCTCGCTTCCCTCCAAAAATTCATTAATTCGCTGTGCCGTTATAATCTGACCTTTGTGAGGACGTATAAAATGGATCAATTCGTTGAAGGGTTCGATTCTTCCATCAAAAGCTTCCAAAGAAATGCTCCCGATCAAATCTGCCAAATACGAGTATTTATAAGCTTTAATCAAAATATGAACTCCATAAGCCCCCATAAATTGTGTACCGTTTAACAATGCCAAACCTTCTTTTGACTGTAAAATAATCGGTTCCCAGTTAAAATGTTTTAAAACTTCGGCTGAAGCTACTTTTTTTCCTTCAAAAAGTACTTCTCCTTCTCCTAATAAAGGTAAAGATAAATGTGCCAAAGGAGCTAAATCTCCGGAAGCACCAAGTGAACCCTGAGAATATATTATAGGTAGGATATCATTATTATAAAAATCAACCAACCGGTTTACCGTCTGCAGCTGGATTCCGGAATGTCCGTAGCTTAATGATTGGATTTTAAGCAACAGCATCAATTTTACAATTTCTGCAGGAACTTCTTCACCAGTCCCGCAGGCATGTGATTTCACTAAGTTTTCCTGAAGTTTTGATAAATTTTCATTCGAAATCTTGACATTACAAAGCGATCCAAATCCTGTATTGATTCCATAAATAGGTTCTGAATATGAAGCCATTTTTTTATCCAGATAATCACGGCATTTCTGCACATTAACCTTAGCTTCATCAGACAGTTCCAGCTTTTTTTGATTAACAATTATTTCCTGTAAAGATTCTAAAGTTAAGATTTCAGTACTTATATAATGGATATCGCTCATTTCATTTATAATTTAAGATGCCAAAATTCAACAAATCAACATTAAAAAACAACATTTTATAACAATATTAAAATTTTTAATCTTCCCGATTCTGACATCTTATATATTTCACAAGTTTGTTTAATATTTAGTTTTTGAATAACAATACTGTAAGACTCTTCATATTTAAATTCCATATCCAATAAAATCATAGACTCTTAAATTACTACTACTCGCAAAAACACGATTAAATATACGAATAAGTCAGCTTTATATATTCAATTTTAACAAATACTCAATATTGGATTTGTATCATTAGAATTATTAAAATATTCGCAAAAAGAAAATTTACCTTTTTAACTTTTATAAAAAACTGTACTTTTGAAAAATCAAAAATGAAACGTAACAGCAACAAATATCAATCTTCAATGACAGCTCAAACAAGAGTTGCAACTGCTGCTACAACAATTTCTACTACAACAACTACTACCCCTTAGGGGTATACATTTTACATATAATCCTGGTTATCTATACTTTTTTCCTGAAAGAAGAAAGGCTTTGGATACATAAAAATATTTGCATAAAAAGAAAAAAACATCAAAATGAAAGTATTAAAATTTGGCGGAACTTCGGTTGCCAATGCACAAAATATAAAACTCGTTCTCGAAATCATAAGCCAGAATTCTAAAGATAATAAATTGGCTGTTGTTGTTTCTGCGTTAAGCAAAGTAACAGATATGTTACAACTGGCTGCAGCAAAAGCAGCTGAAAATGACGAAAGCTTCAGGGATATTGTTGCCGAAATCGAGAAAAAACATCTTGATACCTTAAAAGAACTTATTCCGGTTAGCGAACAGAGCAGTCTGTTAAGCCACATAAAAAGAATCATCAACCATTTAGAAACCTTATTGGATGGGTGTTTTTTATTGGGAGAACTCTCTCCAAGAACTGCAGATACCATTTTGAGTTTCGGTGAATTACTTTCTTCCTATATTATTGCGCAGGCATATCAGCAGATTAATAAAAATGCTGTTTATAAGGACAGTCGTGAATTAATTAAAACAAATGCCGATTTTGGAAAAGCTGCTGTTAATTTTGATATCTCCAATCAATTGATTCAGGAATATTTTGCAGAAAATGAATCACAAATCAATATTTTACCGGGATTTATTGCCTTGACTCTTGACGGAATCACTACCACTTTAGGCCGTGGCGGTTCTGATTATACTGCTGCCATTATTGCCGGAGCACTTGATGCCGAACAGCTTGAAATCTGGACTGACGTAAACGGAATGTTTACTGCCAACCCAAAAATTGTAAAACAGGCACAGCCAATTGCAAACATTTCGTATCAGGAAGCGATGGAATTGTCGCATTTTGGTGCCAAAGTATTATATCCGCCAACAATTCAGCCGGTTTTAAGAAAAAATATTCCCATTTTAATCAAAAATACTTTTGACACGGAAGCCGAAGGAACTTTGATTTCGGATAAAATTTCAGAACAGACTACTCCTGTAAAAGGAATCAGCCATATCGAACATATTTCGTTGTTAACTCTTGAAGGCCCTGGAATGATTGGGGTTTCAGGTTCGTCAAAACGTTTGTTTGAAGTATTGTCACACGAAAAAATCAATGTTATTTTTATCACTCAGGCCTCTTCTGAGCATTCAATCTGTATCGGAATCTTAAATTCGGATGCTGAAAACGCGGAGGAAGCAATCAACAAAGCTTTTGAAGTTGAGATTTTACAGAACAAAATCGATCCTTGTATTGTAGAGAAAGATCTTTGCATTATTGCTTTAGTAGGTGAAAACATGAAAAATCACCAGGGTCTGAGCGGAAGAATGTTCAGTACTTTAGGAAAAAATAACGTGAACATTCGTGCCATTGCACAGGGAGCTTCTGAAAGAAATATCTCGGCCGTAATCAACGAAAGAGATGTTAAGAAAGCCTTGAATACGTTACACGAAAATTTCTTTGAAGAAAACACCAAACAATTGAACTTGTTTGTAATGGGTGTTGGAAATGTGGGTGAAAAATTCATCGAGCAGATTCACAGCCAGAAGAAATTCTTAAAAGATGTTCTTAAAATTAACGTTCGTGTAATTGCCTTATCGAATTCAAGAAAAATGCTTTTTGATGAAGACGGAATTTCTTTAAAAGACTGGCAATCGACTTTGGATAAAGGAGAAGCTGCAATTCCGACAGAATTCATCGCACGTGCAAAAGAACTGAATTTAAGAAATAGCATTTTTGTAGATATCACAGCAAACGCCAGTGTTTCTGAAATGTATGAAAAATTCTTAAAAGAAAGTATTGCCGTTGTAACTTGTAATAAAATCGCCTGTTCATCTGCGTACGATAATTATAAAAAATTAAAAAGTTTATCACGTCAATACAACGCTCCATTTTTATTTGAAACGAATGTGGGTGCGGGATTACCAATTATTGATACCGTAAAAAACTTAATCGCTTCGGGTGATAAAGTGCATAAAATACAAGCGGTTTTATCCGGAAGTCTGAACTTTATTTTCAACAACTTTGACAAGAAAAATTCTTTTCATGATGTGGTGAAAGAAGCCGGAGTTCAGGGTTTTACAGAACCGGATCCGAAAATTGACTTAAGCGGAATCGACGTTGCCCGTAAAATCCTAATCTTAATCCGCGAAAGCGGTTACGAAATGGATATTGACGCCATCGCAAACGAATCGTTCTTACCAGCCGAATGTTTAGCTACAACTAATAACGATGACTTTTTTGCATCGTTAATCAAACATGCAGAACATTTTAACGGAATTTACGAAGAAGCTTTAGCCAAAGATTCCCGTTTGAAATACGTAGCACAATTCGAAAACGGAAAAGCAAGCGTTGGCCTGCAATTCATTCCAAAAGACCATCCTTTTTACAATCTGGAAGGAAAAGACAATATCGTGTTGTTCTACACAGATCGTTATGTAGATCAGCCTTTATTGATCAAAGGAGCAGGAGCCGGTGCAGCCGTTACCGCTTCAGGAATTTTTGCAGATGTAATCAGAATTGGAAATATATAATTTAGTTGATAGTTATTAGTTGATGGTTGATAGTCAAACCATCAACCAAAAACCGACAACCAATAACATAATTTATGACTGAAATTAAACTATTTTGCCCGGCAACTATTGCGAATCTATCGTGCGGATTTGACGTTCTTGGACTTTGCTTAGACACTGCGGGCGATGAAATGATTGTTCGTAAAACAGCTGAAAAAGGAGTTCGTATTACTAAAATTGTAGGTGCCGATTTGCCTTTGGAAACCGAGAAAAACGTTTCGGGTGTTGCTGCATTGGCAATGCTGGAAACTTTGGATGAATTAGACTTTGGATTCGAAATCGAAATTTATAAAAATATCAAAGCCGGAAGCGGAATCGGAAGCAGTGCTGCCAGTTCTGCCGGAGCAGTTTTCGGAATTAATGAATTGTTAGGAAGACCGTATTCAAGAAAAGATTTGGTACAGTTTGCGATGCAGGGCGAAAAATTAGCTAGCGGAAACGCGCATGCTGACAACGTTGCTCCTGCCCTTTTGGGCGGATTTACTTTGGTAAGAAGTTATGCCCCGCTTGATATTATCCGAATTGACTGTCCTGAAGAATTGTTTGCAACGGTGGTTCATCCACAGATTGAATTGAAAACATCGGATGCACGTTCAGTATTGAAACAAACGGTTTCCCTAAAAAGCGCCATTATGCAATGGGGAAATGTAGGCGGATTAATCGCCGGATTATACACAAAAGACTACGATTTGATAGGAAGATCACTTCATGACGAAATCGTTGAGCCTTTAAGAAGCGTTTTAATTCCGGGATTTGACCTGATCAAACAAACAGCTTTAGAAAACGGTGCCTTGGGTTCCGGAATTTCAGGTTCAGGCCCGTCGATTTTTGCTTTAAGCAGAGGAAAAAACACCGCAGAACAAATCGCAAAAGCCATGAGCGATGTTTACGAAAAAATGAATTTGCCTTATGAAATTCACGTTTCGAAGATTAACCCGGATGGAGTGAGAATTATTTAAAATAAGTCCCTAGTAATTAGTCCTTAGTCAAAAGCTAAGATTAAACTAAGGACTAAGGACTAAAAAACTAAGAACTAATAAAAAAATGAAATACTATAGTTTAAACCAAAATGCCCCGAAAGTTTCGTTTCAGGAAGCAGTAATACAAGGATTAGCAAGTGACAAGGGATTATATTTCCCTGAGAATATCACGGCTTTAGATCCGTCTTTTTTTGATAAAATTGAAAGTTTAAGCCACGAGGAAATTGCTTTTGAGGCAATTCAGCAATTTGTGGGGGATGAAATTCCGGCTGCCAAATTAAAAGAAATTATTGCCGAAACATTATGTTTTGATTTTCCGGTGGTAAAAGTGGAAGAAGGAATCTATTCTTTGGAGTTATTTCACGGACCAACAATGGCTTTTAAAGATGTTGGGGCACGTTTTATGTCACGTTGTTTAGCTTATTTTAATAAAGACACAAAAGATAGTAAAAACACGGTTTTAGTAGCGACTTCGGGAGATACCGGCGGTGCTGTTGCCAGCGGATTTTTAGGCGTTGACGGTGTTGATGTTGTGATTTTATATCCAACAGGAAAAGTAAGTGATATTCAGGAAAAACAATTGACCA
>CBFGNY010000164.1:0-10032 GCA_965650235.1 uncultured Flavobacterium sp.
CCTGCAAGAATACAAGGGGCCTAGGTTCGAATCCTTCTGGGATCACAAAAATTAATTTTTAGCTTGCTTTAAATTGATTAAATCACTGAAAACCCGCACTTCACAAAGATGCGGGTTTTTTAATTCTCTTTATTAGATTCAAAAACGCACATTCTTTCACTAATTTTTATGGCACATTCATGGCAATTTATTTTGGTAAAAAAAACTGCCACAAAAAATGATGTAAAGCCTTGTTATTCAGTAGGTAAAGCACGTTAACGACTTGATTTAAAGATATTATAATTCGACCTTTATTAACTTATTAAATTGTTGAATTATGTTAGAAAGCAGTTTTGGAATTACCTTCTTTTTGAAGAGTTCCGCAAAAAGTACAAATGAAAAATACATTTATCTAAGAATTACTGTAGATGGAGTTCCCAAAGAAACATCCACAAAGAGAAAGTGGGATATAAAAAGGTGGGAGCAAAAGACTGCCAGGGCTACAGGAAATAAAGAAGATGCCAAGGCTCTGAATTTGTTTTTAAACTCTCTGGAACTTCAGATAAGTAAATACAGGGATGAACTTTCGGAAAAGCGGGAGACGGTAAGCAGTATTAAACTCATTAATTTTGCGTTAGGCAAAACTAATGTAAAGTCTACAGTTATAAAGGAATTTCAGCTACATAATGATCAAATGCTGGCTTTAGTCGAAAAAAAGGAGTATGCTATTGGAACCCACGAGCGTTACGAGATTTCTAAAAAGCATGTTACAGAGTTTATGTTTTATAAATACGGCGTTGAGGATATGGAATTCAGCGAGCTGAATTTTGAATTTGTAAAAGATTATGAGTTTTATCTAAAGACAGTAAAGAATATCAGTAATAATACTGCTCTAAAATACATTACTAATTTTAAGAAAATTGTTCTTTCGGCAGTGGACAAGGAAATTATTTCTGCAGATCCATTTAAACGTTTTAAATCTAAAAAGATTAAGGTGCCTAAAAAACCTTTAACTAATCACGAATTGTCATTGCTTGAGAAGCATAAGTTTTCAACTGGCCGCCTAGCAGTTGTCAGGGATGTTTTTATTTTTCAATGTTATACAGGTCTTGCTTACATTGATGTTTTTAATTTGAAACAATCTGACCTAAAAGTGGGGGTTGATGGTGAAAAGTGGATATTGACTGGAAGGCAGAAAACGGGAAGTCCTATTAGCATTCCTCTACTACCAAAAGCTGTTGAGCTTATCGAAAAGTACAAAGATCATCGTATTTGTGTGGAAAGAAATTCAGTGCTTCCTGTGAGTTCAAATCAGAAAATGAATGAATATCTTAAGGAAATAGCTGATTTGTGCGGTATTACAAGTGCATTAAATACGCATAAAGCAAGAAGAACCTTTGGGAGCACAATTACATTGAATAATAATGTTCCAATTCATGTGGTAAAGGAAATGCTTGGTCATCAATCAGTAAGTCAAACTGAACAGTATGCAATAACGGAAGAGCTTGCTATCGGTCGTGAGATGCAGGGATTAAAACAGAGACTGGCAGATAAGGAAGACGATCCCGGTAAATTAACTTTACAAACAATCGAAAGAATGGAGAAAGATTTAAATGAAATGAAAAAGAAATTGGGTTTGATAAATCAGAAGTGAACTAAATAAAAAAGCGAAGATCAAATGATGAGATTTTTCTCTGTAATTTGCCTTCGCTTTAAGTTTTAATAAATGTTATTAAAACCTAATATTTACAACTTCAATTTTCTTTAAGTCTTTTTTATTAGACGCCAGATACCCCACCAAGCTAGAGGTGCTAGGACAACTACACTTGCCATACCGGGAAAATATTTATATGGTCCATTTATCAAAAAAGGAAAATAAAAATGTGCCAGTTCTGTAAAGCCCATTGAAATAAATAGAGTCCAGATGGCGAAGTAACCTAGCTCATGTCGTCGCTTTATCAGAAGAGGAATTGAGAGCCAAATGCCTATTGGTAAAACTAACATTCCTGCAACAAGTCCAAGCGAAATTTCAGGAACTGTCCCTCCCGTGATTTTCTCAGAGACAACTTTAAAAAAATTCATCCTATTTTCCTCTACTTTATGCAGGAATAGAAATGCAAACATTGTCGACCAGAAAGGAGCTCTAAGTAATGGCCATTTTGTCCTAGACGGAATATAAAGCCAAAAAATAAAGCCGCCCAAGTACCCGACAGCGAATAATGCGTATAGAGTCCCTAAATAATAATAGCCAATTGCAGGAATAAGGATAGATAGGAGGAAAGCAATTGTAATATTACCTCCTCCTTTTGCTGAAATATTTTTAATAGCCGCCATAGTTTCTGATAATTATGTCTAACAATTAGCAAGTACAATTTTACTTATGAATTCTTACATTGTAGTATAATTGGTATTGCTTTCTTCAAACTTTTAGTTCAATTTTTCTTTAGATTTTTATTTTACAAGTTTTTTAAAAAATACTTCACCTTGAAATTAATCAATATAAAACTACGAAAATGGCTTTTTAAATTTGATAACCTGAATTTTAATTATAAGAAATAAAAAAGCCATTTCGCACGAAATGGCTTTAAATTTTGATTATACTAATTTCCTTCAAATTTTGATAGATGCTGTAATTTTTTAATACTGTGAAAAAAATGAAACAAAGCCCATCACACCAGTAATTACCAACACACATTTCCAACAATTTAGCCTATTATTCATATAAAGATGTTTTTATGTTTATTATATAAGATTACTGCAATTTTTGTGCCACGATAAAAATGACCTGCAGGGAACAGTTAAGTAAGAGAAGAGCATTTTATTTTTAGAAGTATGTCGAAATCCCCATATTAAATCCATCAGTAATTGACGGAGCGTTGGAAAAAATGTCTCTTTGTTTTAAATAGCGATAGTTTAGACGAATTACGGTTTGAGAAGTTGGTCTGAAACTAATGGCAGGCATTATACTCCATACATCTTCACCAATATTGCCTCCTGTCTCTTTAAATTTTCCCACATTCCAATCCACATATTCTAATCTGCAGGCGATGTTTATAGTTGTTTTTTCCCATCCCAGAATTGTTTTTGTCAAGATGGGCTGTACAATATCTATAAAGCCCCCCTTTTGTTTATTTCCGAATTGTTGAGAATAAGTTTCGGGAACATCAACATAAATCCAGGCAAATTCTGTAGTGATAAAGGTTTTGATTTTTGGCAGAGTAGTGTTAAAATCCAAGGCAAAAACTGCTACACGTCTCTTCTTATCAATAACAATTCCATCATCCTGGAATTTGTTATATATTCCACTCATGTATGAAATTCCCAGTTCACCTATTTTATTATTCCTAAGGGCTATTTTTCCTGTAAATAACGGTTCACCACTATTTATTTCTTCAAATCTTTCAGGGTTGTTTTTTGCTGCCGGCAGGAAAGTTTTATTTTCGGTGTTCTCAATTATAGAATTATCAAAACTTCCGGATAAATAGGCTTCATATCCAAACATCCAGTTTTTTGTATATTTTTTTCCAAAAAGTCCCACGCCGGCATTACTAAATGTATCTGGTAACATTTGAGTTGATGAAATTGGCCGGTCGGTAAATTCCCATTTGGGGCCGTCATGATTTTGATTGAAAGAACCAATTGGATTCAAAATTATTCCAGCCCTTAAATTTACCAAAGGATCAAATTCAACGTCTACAGATGCAAATTCAATTGCAATTTCTTTTCCTCCATCTTCAAATTCAATTTCACTTAAAAACTTCACTCTTTTACTAATGGCTGATGACATGAAAATAGATAATCTTCTGGCTTGAAATTGATGACCTTCTGATACTCCGTCTGTGGTAAGTTTTTGCCAGTTCATTTCAACGTACCCACCAATAGAAATTGGCGTTTTGTTTATATTCAATGACGGTCTATTGTAAACAGCATCCATGTTTAAGATGTTTTTTACAGTATCTTTTGGTACCCTTTTTAGTAAACTGGGGTCAATTTGTGCAAAACAATTTGCGTAAATGAAGAAAGAGATTGCCAGAAATAAAGTTAGTTTTAATCTCATTTTAAAGATATTTTTAGAATATTATTTTCTATTGCGACCGGAAATTTTCTAAGATCTGTATTTGCGGGACCGTTCTCTAAAATACCCCGGTTGCTGAATTCACTTCCGTGTGCGGGGCATTGTAATTTATCTCCAAAAACCTGTAATTCCGCACCCTGATGTGTACATAACATAAACATGGCGCAATAGTCGTTTGCATCAAAACGATACACACAAATTGGTGCTTTTAATATTTCATTTTGAATGATTATGTATTTTTTAAAGTCTGTTTCTGTTCCTTTTTGTATTATAAAGTCAGAAACGGGAACTAAAAGATCAGAGTCTTTAATCTCTCTTGAAAGAATCTGGGAAGAAGCACAGCTTTGTAATAAACTTGCCCCGGTTATCCCTGCTAAACATCCAAGACCACATGTTTTTAAAAATTGTTTTCTATTCATTATCATAATGATTTTATAAATTTCAGTAAAGCTTCTTTATCTTCTGTAGACAGTTTTTCAAATGCATTTCTGCTTTGTTGCGCCTCACCGCCATGTAATGTTATGGCTTGTTCAATAGTGTGTGCACGACCGTCATGCATCAGGAATAAGTTTCCTCCTTGTGAATTTTCTGAAAGACCTATCCCCCAAAGCGGAGGAGTTCTCCATTCATAGGTTTTGGCACTTCCCTCAGTGTAGCCATCATCTAATGCGCTTCCCATATCATGTAAAAGCAAATCAGTATAAGGGGCAAAAGTTTTATAAGAAAGGGCGTTTATAGGAGAATAACTTGTCTTAAGTTCACTTTTATGACATCCCACACAATTAATTTGAGTAAATATGTTTTTACCGCGAATAACACCGGTATCATTTTGATTTCGCTGAATTGGAGCTTTTAAGGTGCTTAAGTAAAAAATGACATCATTGACTTTAGCAGTTGAGATTTCAGGATCAATTTCTAAATTAGAATAATGATCAATAGGATTAAATACAGATGTAATTCCCATATCCTGATTGTAGGCATTAACTGTTTGATGCAATAAATCAAATGCAGAGGCTTTTTTGCCATATCGTCCAATATGTTTGCTGTTTTGGGTTATTGCATTGGAAGCTGGAATTGAATAACCAGGAATAGTAACCCAGTTTACAGTTCCTGAAATACCATCTCCATTACTATCCTCAGGATCTGTCATCTGAATTAAATCATTATTCGACACATATTGTAAAAAGCCCAACCCTGTAAATGCCGGGGGGGTAAATTTAGAGAATGTTGCCCCGGCTGGGATTTGTTCTGGTAAGTAACCTGGTAAAGCTCTGTATTGAAGCTGCGGGCCTCCTTGATTTAAAAATTGATTTCCTGTTTCATCAATTTGTCCAAACCGGGTAAGTGTTGTAAATAAATGCCCTTTTCCGTCTCCCGCATGACAATTGATACAGCTCGTTCCAACAAATGTTGGTCCCAGGCCTGTTTCTCGTGTAAAAACTTCATTTACTGCTGCATCACCTCTTAAGAATTGTGCAGATTCAGAATTCGACAAACCATCAACTGGACCATCCAATAGTTCATCATCGGCTGGGATTTCAACATAACTTGCATCGCAAGATAAGAGTGCAAAACATAAGATTATCAGCAATAAAGGTTTTCTTAAAAAAATATTTTTATGGAACATGATTTAATTTTTAGACAAATCTAAATATTTTTTTAAACAAATATCAATTTTGGAGAAGAAATTATTTTTTTTGAGAATGCATTAATTATAATTCTACATTTGAAAACGGAAATAATAAGTTTTCAAATGGCAGCCTGATTAAAGATTCAAATTGGGAAGTGCCAACTTTAATTTTCATTGTGGAATAATTTTACATAAGAAATCGGAAGCAAAAATATTGCATCGTGTTTCTTTAAATTTTCCCACGTTCCAATCCTGAAACTACTTTGTATAGCCTTCCGATGGAGTGGGAAAAGAAACCTTCCTGCTGAAAGAAAGTGCAAAAATCAAAAAGTTTAATATTTATAAATATTAAACTTTTTATTACTTATCTTAAAATGATTTTACAAATGTGATTCTAAATTGCCTTCCATCGTAGGACGGCGCCAGAAAAGAGGTGCAGTTGCGTTCTTTTTTGCCGAATATTTTTCTTGTCAGATATGGATTGAGCCAATATGCTGCTTTGGTACTTAAAATCCCGATTCCTGCTCCAGCTGCTACATCGGTAAGCCAGTGCCTGTTGTTGTAAATTCTAAATAATCCTGTTCCGGTAGCAATTGCATATCCAGCCACACCATACCATATAGATTGATCTTTATATTCCTGATAGAGAAACTCAGCTCCCGCAAAAGCTATAGCAGCGTGGCCTGAAGGAAAAGAATTATTAGTTGTTCCATCGGGACGCTCAATATTAGTTATGGATTTTAGTGCCATAACACTTCCTAAAGTAAAAATGGTGGAAGTGGCCAATATCACCGAACGGTCCCTTGTATTATTTTTTCCTTTGACACCCAACCCGTTAAGAGCATAAACGGAAACAGCGGGAACGTATCTTGAAAAATCGTCAATGGTTACCTTTGTGTCTATGTTTTCAGTAATTTTATTACGAATCTGAAAATTAAAACTTTTTATTTGTCCGCTTTCAATTCCCCAAAATCCATATCCTATTAATACCCCTGGAATAATAAGCTGCTTGTAATTGAAACGAATATTTTTAACCGTATCACTAAAAGTGCTGTCTCTCCCGCTGAAACTTTGTGAAGAGGCCGTAAAATTGATCATCAAAAGCAATAAAATATTAATTTTTCTCATACAAATAATTATTTGAAATTATATCAGATGTCGATAATTGGTTTAAAATGATCTCTTATAAATGTGCAAAATACTTATTTGATACGGTTAATTAAGGATATTATTTTTTGCTGAAGAATTCCTTGTAACATTTTAGATCTTTACACCCAAAGATTGAAAATTAATTAGGTATAAATTCTTAATATTTTGTTATTCATTTAATCTTAAGGAAATCCTAAGTAATTGTTGCCTAATTTAAGGTAACTTAGTGTAAACAATATTGTTAAGCCCTAAAAAAATTGGACAAAACACGGTTTTATTATTATTAATTAAAAAATATCAATTATGAGCACACAGGAAAAAGAGGGGCATGATCACCCCGAACATCACAAACATAAGGAGCATCACACACACCCTGAACACCACGAAGGGGAAGCAGGAAAAAATCATCCTGAGCATCATGATGAGGATGAGCACCACACCGAGGAAGAGCACCATCAGGAAGGTGAACACCACAAAAAAAACAAATAATACCCGAGATGTTTACAACGCTCCCTATTCTATTGATGACAGGGGGCGTTTTTTTATTGTATGGGTATATTTTTGAATAAAAATACTTTTCAAATCGGCAGGCTTTCCTGATGATTTGTATTAAATCTTATTTACTTTTTTTAATTTATCCAGTTTTTTTGTAAATTTACAATGATGAGCTATCAAAGATCCATTTTTGTAATTTTACTTGCAGTACGTCTACTGACATTACTGCTGATTCCATGTGGAGATATTGACACTCCTGTTAGCGTTCAGAAGGAAATTGTTTCTCTTAAAAAAAATAACGACCATAAACACAAGCCTGTTTGCTGTTCTTTTTGCCAGTGTGCAAGCTGCTGCGGCGCCGTTGCCCTTACCGAGGTAAATGAACTTTTTTTTTATTTTACTTTTCAATTTAAGGCAGGTACTATAAATACCTATGAATCCTTTCCTTCTTATTACCTTAGCTGCATATGGCAGCCCCCGCAGATAGGCTACACTGAAGCATAGCCAATAAAATCTTTCATTTTTTTTCTTAGTTGCCTGATAAGGTATTTGTGAAGGTACGGTAATACATTAGTAATGCAATTATCGATATACCTGCAGCCAGGCCATTTTGTTTCCTGTATTAGGTCTGGAATTTAGTTTAGCTGCAATTAAAATGAATTACAAATTAAAAAGGTTGAGCATAGTTTTTTACATCAGCGGGTTATCGCATCTGCATAACTATCTTTAAAAATAAATCTTATTCTATAGGATTCTCATCAAATCCCTAACCAGTAATTAAAAAGTTTATAATGAATATTCTCATAATTGATGACCAGCCAAAAAGTGTAAATTTCCTGCGTCTTGGGCTTGAGGACGAAGGACATTTTGTCCATACCGCCGAAGATGGACGGGAAGGAGTCCTTCGTGCAACAACAAGAAACTATGACCTTATACTGATAAGCTGGATACTGCCATCAGTCTCAGGCATGGAAGTGTGCCAGGCAATAAGAGTATCTGATATTCATACGCCTATAATTTTTCTCACAGCGAAAGACTATCTTGAAGATACTATTATAGGGCTTGAATGCGGTGCCAATGATTATATAAAAAAGCCTTTTACCCGTGGGGAACTGCTATCAAGGATTATGGTCTATGAAAAAAAAGGACAAAAAAATTCAGAACGTGAATATTCACTCTCCGATATCACTATAAAAATGAGCAGCTACAAGGTACTTAAAGCCGACAGGGAGATAACGCTGACCCGTAAAGAATTTCTTCTGCTGGCTTATCTTGTGCGGCATAAAGGAGAAGTATGCTCCCGAGTGGATATTATAAGAGAAGTATGGGGTACAGATTATGAATACGACACGAGTATCATCGATGTTTTCATGAGTAACATACGAAAAAAACTCCGTGTTAACGCCGATGATAAAAGGCTTCGAACCGTCAGGGGCATTGGATTTATAGCCGACGAGATCTAAAAATAATAGAATTTGAAATTTAATGTTTTATTATTTACAAATAGGAGTTGTAAACTAAGAATTTGCAACTCTATTGCTGTGTTCAATATTTATAGTGAAAAAACAGCAGTGAAGCCCATTATTCCAGTAAGCATTAAAGCATATCTGCAGCAATTAAGTCTATTTTGCATTTTATTATATCCCGGGATTAAAAGTAAGCAGTTTAACAAATATTTTCTAAAGATACAGTATTATGCATCAAACCAAAATTATTAAACTAATAATGGAATAGGTAAGTGCTTATTAACAATTGTATTTTGGCAAGTGAGAAAAGATCAATTTGATCCTTTATTTTAACGTACCTTCGTATCATAAAAAAAATGTTTTGAAAGCAAGAAAGAACTGGATTGCCAAAGTTGATAGCCATTTGCGACTGTATATTTCAATATGCACAGCAATTGGTGTTTTTTTTATTCTGGGAGATCTTCAAAAAGCTTCTATTCACTGGATGGCTTCCTGGCTGGCGTTCTCAGGTATGTTTCTGTTTTTATCGTGGATGACCATTTTTAAATGTCATCCTAAAGAACTTCACAAAATAGCTGAAAAGCAGGATTCGGGCCGATCTCTAATTATGATTTTAATTTTACTGGCATCCCTGGTGAGCATGATTGCCATCATTTTATTTTACAAAACTTCAGCAGAAATGAAAGGTATAGAACTGACAACCCATATTTTATTGACCATCTTCTCAGCCATATTTGCATGGTGGCTCGTTCACACCACTTTTACTTTTAAATATGCGCACCTTTACTATGCAGTTGGGGAGGAAAAAGAAGGAAGGCGGGTATTTGGCGGGCTTGATTTTCCTGATGAAAATACACCCGACTATCTGGATTTTTGTTATTTTTCATTTGTGCTTGGAACAACCTTTCAGGTTTCAGACGTCAATATTACAGCACGCCATATACGAAGGATCGCACTGCTGCATGGATTGCTTTCTTTCTTTTTTAATACCATCATTTTAGCGTTAAGCATCAATATAATCGCTGGGCTCATTCAAAAATAACCTTCGGTTCGATTAAGTGAATTGATAGTGCATAATGCATAAAGGACTAATAATCTGAGTCAAATCAGGCATAGTCTTCAGGTGTTTTTGGTTAAAAGGCATTGCTTTACTGCTTCTTTTATCGGCAGCAGGCAGGAATACTATTGCAATTAGAAGGAATTTCCAATCAGCTGTCCCAGGAACAGTAAAAAAAACA
>CBFGNY010000165.1:0-10021 GCA_965650235.1 uncultured Flavobacterium sp.
GGAATGCAAAAATCGTTATTTTAATATTTCCCCACAACAATATGTATTGATCCCAAAAGTTGAGGATTTAGCTTTGGAAAGAAACAACTCTGCATTCCTCAGCTCTTAATTGAGATCTAAAAGCTTTTATTTTGCATTGGAATTTGTATTTGGACTGGAATTTCTTTAAAAGAACCATATCTTTCATTTTACCTGAACTGCGT
The DNA here is from genome assembly GCA_965650235.1 of uncultured Flavobacterium sp. Taxonomy (GTDB): domain Bacteria; phylum Bacteroidota; class Bacteroidia; order Flavobacteriales; family Flavobacteriaceae; genus Flavobacterium. The sequence continues at coordinate 204 of CBFGNY010000165.1, forward strand.
TAGGGATGGAAGCGGCATCCTTTTGCGATGATCTGAACATCTTACTAGAAGCCTAAGCTCCAATCGCAAAAAAAATACAGCGCACAGCCCGGCCCGGAGGGAAACGCCCAAATAATTAAAAAAGAATTACACATAAAAGTTTTTACAATATCTAATTCATTGTTGTAATAATAAACTAGCCAATTTCAAAATTAAAATTTATTATTGTTTTCTGGATTTATTGTAATACCAAAGCATTCATCCATAATTTTTTTCTTTAAAAATAAAAAAACCTGCAAAATTTCATTTGCAGGTTAAAAAAATATGCTATGATTGAATGTTATTTAATCAAATCAAAACTTCTTTTCACAAAAGCTGTAAGTTCTTCTCCTTTTAATAAGTTTTGAGATAATTTGGCAAGATCTAAAGCTTGTTTAACTAAATTTTCCTGAGTTGACTTATCTTCGGTGTTTAATATATTAGTAGCTAAATCCGAATTAGTATTAACCACTAAATTATACATTTCCGGCATATTACCCATTCCGAACATTCCTCCACCGCCAGATTGGCTCATTTCTTTCATTCTGCGCATGAACTCTGGCTGAGTAATAATGAATGGTGCTGCCTGACTGTCCATTGCTTCAAGCTGAACACTGTATGCTTTTGGGATGTAAGCTTCTAATGACGTTTTAAGTGTTTCTTTTTCTTCATCAGATAATTTAGAAATTGTGCTTTCGTCTTTTTTGATTAGGTTGTCAATGTGATCCGAATCCACACGAACGAAAGTTATATCTTTATTATCCCCTTCAATTTTTTGAATCAAATGCGAGATAATCGGAGAATCTAAAAGCAATACTTCATATCCTTTTTCTTTTGCTGTTTGGATATAAGAGTGCTGTGCATCTTTATTTCCTGCATATAAAACAACTAATTTTCCGTCTTTATCTGTCTGGTTTTCTTTTAGTTTTTCTTTTAATTCTTCAAGAGTAAAATACGTTTCATCTACAGTTGGATATAATACAAATGCACCTGCTTTTTCGTAGAATTTATCTTCAGAAAGCATTCCGTATTCTAAAACGATTTTAATATCATTCCATTTTGCTTCAAAATCAGCACGATTTTCATTGAACAATGCTTTGAGTTTATCTGCAACTTTACGGGTGATGTAGTTTGAAATTTTCTTCACTGCACCATCAGCTTGTAAACCTGAACGAGAAACGTTTAACGGAATATCCGGAGAATCGATAACTCCTTTTAGCATTGTCAGAAATTCAGGTACAATTCCTTCTACGTTATCAGTTACATAAACCTGATTTTGGTACAATTGAATTTTGTCTTTTTGAATTTGCATATCCGAACCTAACTTAGGAAAATATAAAATTCCAGTTAAGTTAAATGGATAATCTACATTTAAATGGATATTGAATAAAGGTTCTTCAAATTGCATTGGATACAATTCTCTGTAGAAATTTTTGTAATTTTCATCAGATAATTCGGTTGGCTGTTTTGTCCATGCGGGGTTTGGATTGTTGATTATGTTATCAATTTCAACAGTTTTATTTACGTAATCTTCTGGAGCGTCTTCCGGCTTTGGAAGTGTTTCAGTTTTTGTTCCAAATTTAATTGGAATAGGCATAAACTTGTTATACTTATTCAATAATCCACTGATTTTAGAATTTTCTAAAAACTCTAGAGAATCTTCTGCAATATGTAATATGATTTCAGTTCCACGTGAAGTTTTGTCAGCCGGTTCTAAAGTGAATTCAGGGCTACCGTCACATGTCCAATGTGCGGCTGGTTCATCTTTATAAGACTTGGTAATGATTTCCACTTTTTCGGCAACCATAAAAGCTGAATAGAATCCAAGACCAAAATGACCGATAATACCAGAATCCTTAGCAGAATCTTTATATTTATCCAGGAACTCTTCAGCTCCTGAAAAAGCGACCTGATTAATGTATTTTTCTACTTCATCAGCAGTCATACCCAAACCTTGGTCAATGATGTGAATTTTTTTGCCTTCTTTATCAACTCTGACTTCAATAATGGGATTTCCGTACTCTACTTTAGCTTCACCAATGCTAATTAGATGTTTTAATTTTAATGTAGCATCAGTTCCATTGGAAATCAATTCACGTAAGAAAATTTCGTGATCGCTGTATAAGAACTTTTTGATTAAGGGAAAGATGTTTTCTACAGAAACATTAATTTTACCTGTTGTCATATTTTTAAAATTTTTAGTTAATAAGATGATTTTCATGCATTCAAATAGAATACCAATTGTATTTATAATGACAAAATGTCGCAAGTGTTAATTTTGAAAGAAAATAATCAGATTTTGGAATAAAATATACTCCTATGAATTGTATCTTTGCTCTACAATATACGTTAAACGTGTAAGTATTAACTTAAATAAAAATCTTAAAATGAAGAATATTATTTTCATTTGCCTGATGTCCACGATGTTATTTGCGTGTAAATCAGCTTCGTCTACAACGGCTTCAACAGAGTCGACAGGACTTTCAACAAAACTTGACAGGCCTACTCAGGTAGCTATTAAAGGAAATTGGATACTTACCAATGTTTCTTATCCGGGTTCTGATTATATCAAATTAAATTCTTTTGATCTGGCTGACTCTAAGTGCTTCATAGGAAGTACATGGAATTTTATTTCTAATAATAATAAAGGGACAATGACTTTAAATGATCCAGGTTGTATGGCTTTTACATCTCCAATTGTATGGAGTATAAACAATCAGGGACTTTTTGTGCTTAAAATTGTTGATCCGGGAGTAAAGTCTAAAAATGTTAGAACAGGCTATTTGCTAAAAGTTGCAGGATTAACTGATAATTCTTTTCAGTTGATTGACAACATTAATGTTGGAGGACAAAGTAAAGATGTGACGTATCAATTTCAAAGAGCTAATTAATATTAAAAATATAAAAATGAAAAAGTTAAAAGTTTTAAGTTTAAGCAGTTTGCTTGTATTAGTTAGTTTTTTTGCAAGCTGTGATTCTGTAAAAAATGCAAATAACACACAAAAAGGTGCCGGGATTGGCGCAGTTGCCGGTGGTGTTATTGGCGGTATTTTAGGAAATAATTTAGGTAAAGGCGGAAATACTGCTTTAGGTGCTGCCATTGGTGCTGCCGTAGGTGGTGGAACTGGGGCACTTATTGGGAACAAAATGGACAAGCAAGCCCGTCAAATTGACCAGGCTTTACCAGGTGCAGAAGTAGAAAGAGTTGGAGAAGGAATCAAGTTAACCTTAAATGAAAATGCGGTTCGTTTTGATACCAACAAATCAACATTGACTTCTCAGGCTAAATCAAATCTGGACAAAATTGTTCCCGTATTTAACGAATATGCTGATACTGATATTAATATTTACGGTTATACAGACAGTACAGGAAAAGCAGAATATAATTTAACTCTTTCTGAGCAACGAGCGGCTGCTGTAAAAAATTATTTAATTTCTAAAGGTCTAAAATCATCGAGATTTAAAACTACAGGTTTAGGAATTGCTGATCCAATTGCAACAAATGATACTGCGGAGGGTAGGTCTCAAAACCGTCGTGTTGAGTTTGCAATTACTGCAAATGAGAAAATGGTAAATGATGCTAAAGCTGAAGCTGGAAAATAATAAATGCAATAAAATTTCTTAAAAGCTGTTTCATAATAGAAGCAGCTTTTTTTTGCTTTCGAAATTAAAGATTGTAAATTTGAACTCTCAATTACAACCCATGCTGGACATTCAAAATATTTCTTTTTCGTATACTGATAAACCCGTTATAAAAGATATTTCTTTTACTATAAGTAAAGGTGAAAACATTGCTATTATTGGTGAAAGCGGCTGTGGAAAAAGTACGCTTCTCAAACTTATGTACGGTTTGTATGATTTAGATGAGGGCCAAATTTTTTATGAAGAAAAACCTGTTTTAGGTCCAAAATATAACCTGATTCCCGGAATGCCTTATATGAAATATCTGGCTCAGGATTTTGATTTGTCACCATTTGAAACAGTAGCTGAAAATGTGGGGAAGTTTCTTTCTAATGGTTTTGCCAATATGAAAAAGCTCAGGGTTCAGGAATTACTGGAAATGGTTGAAATGGAGCAGTTTTCGAATGTGAAGGCGAAGTTTTTAAGTGGAGGACAGCAACAGCGTGTAGCCTTGGTAAGAGTTCTGGCTTTGGAACCAGAAGTGATTTTGCTTGATGAGCCTTTTAGCCAGATTGATGCCTTTAGAAAAAATGCTTTACGTCGAAATTTGTTCCGATATTTGAAGCAGAAAATAATCACATGTATTATTGCTACGCATGATAGTACAGATGCATTATCATTTGCAGATGAAGCTATAGTAATGCGTAACGGAGAAATTATTGTAAAGGGAAATCCAAAGGAGATTTACACAAATCCATCTTCGAAATATGTAGCTTCTCTTTTTGGAGAGGTAAATGAGATTCCGACTCATTTGCTACAACTTTCCGAAGATGAAAATGGAAAATCATTAGTGTATCCCCATCAGTTAATTATGGTGGAACATTCTGATTTAGAAGTAAAAATCAGAAGAACTTATTTTAGGGGAAATCACTATTTGATTGAATCTGTTTATAAAAGGCAATTGATATTTTTTGAAAATGAATTTGATTTGCCTTTAGAAATTACAGTCTTTTTAGGGTTAAATTCTTAATGAAATAAAACATCGTGAATTTCCTCTGTTTTATCGAAAACACTTTTTGCAAAAGGACAAAGCGGAATAATTTTCAGACCGTTATTTCTGGCATAATCTATAGCTGCCATGACTAGTTTTTTACCCACACCTTTTCCGTTAAATTCTTCATTGACCTCGGTGTGGTCGATAATGAATTTTGTATCACCTGCCCAGGTATAAGTCATTTTTCCGGCTTGTTTTCCGTCTTCGATAGCTTCAAAATATCCTTTTCTTATGTCGTTGATTTGATGAATTTCCATGATATTTAAATTAAAGTTGTTTTTATTTTTATAGTGTTCGTAAGTAGTTTGTGAATTGGGCATTTTTCAGCAATTACATGAAGCCTTTGTCTTTGGTCTTCGTCAATTTCTCCAATTATTTCAATTTTTCTGGTAAATATCGATACGTTTTGGTCATCATCTTTTTCAAAATCAATTTTAATATTGATTTCTGAAATGTTCCAGCCTTTGCGATTAATATACATTCTAAGTGTGATTAATGTACAAGAAGCTAATGATGAAGCCAATAATTCTGATGGACTAAACCCTAAATTTTTGCCTCCCATTTCCTGGGGTTCATCGGCAATTAAAATGTTACCAGTAGCTGATGTTATTTCCGTTCGATACAAACGTGTATCAATTTGTGCTGAGATTGTATTCATAAATTATCTTATTTTAGGTTCTGGTAATGGCACAAATTCAGTTTCGCCCGGAACTTTAGGAAACGTTTGTTCCGTCCAGTCTTTTTTTGCTTTTTCAATTAGTTGTTTATCCGAAGAGACAAAGTTCCAAAAGATAAAATGTTCTTCGGGAAACGGCTGTCCACCAAAAACATAAACGGTAGTGTTTTCAGCAATTTCAAATTCGCATAAAGTGCTGTCATTGGTAATTAGAATCTGCTTTGGTTCGTAAATATGTTCTCCGCTTTTAATGCTTCCCTCCAAAATGTATAATCCGCTTTCGCCGAATAAATCTTTTCCAATATTTATTTTTTGAGCTGATGTACTTTTAATTTCAATAAAATAAAGCGGACTATAAACCGGAACAGGCGATTTCTTTCCAAAAGCTTCTCCGGCAATTAGTTTATAAGAAACGCCATTTTCTTCCCAACCGGGAATTGCATCTGCTTCGATATGTGTAAAATTTGGTTCCATTTGTTCCAGTTCTTTTGGAAGCGCTACCCAAATTTGCAAACCGTGTAGCATTTTGTCAGAATGTCTTAAATATTCAGGAGTTCTTTCTGAATGTACGATTCCTTTCCCTGCTGTCATCCAGTTTACGGCACCCGGTTTTATTTCTAATTCTGTTCCCAGACTATCGCGGTGCATGATGCTTCCTTCAAATAAAAATGTCAATGTTGAAAGTCCTATGTGCGGGTGGGGCGGAACATCCATATTTTCATATTGATTTAAATGTGCCGGTCCCATATGATCGATAAATACAAATGGTCCAACGGCTCTTTTTTCCCGGAAAGGCAATAATCTGCCTACCATAAAGTTGCCGATACTGGCAGAACGTTCTTCGATAATTAAACTGATATTTGACATGGTTATATTTGATTTGAAAACAAAATTACAGTTGTAGCTTCAATCTGTGACTTAATTTAGATTAAGAAAAATTGTTTTTTAGGGAATATCTATAAAAGTAAAGAAAATCGTTGGTTATGTTTTTATAGTGTAGATTAATTAACACATAGAAACATAAATTTAAAATTGAAAACTTAAGATGATTTTAAAAGAAATTTATTCAATTAATTCAAATTCCAATGCCTCACTTTCTGTTCCATTAATAATAATAGACAATTGGTGCATTCCGATATGAAAAACACGAGTAGTAATTAATTTGAAAGATTGATTTCTTTCGATTTTGGTCAGTTGATGTGGCTGATAATTTTTTTCGCTGATTTTAAAGACTTTTTTTGCCAGATGTCCTTTCGATTTTTTGTAATGAACAGCATATTCCAAACGAATGGTTTTGGCTTCTTCGTTTTTATTCTTTAAATAAAATTGAAACTGTAAATAATCTCCAATCTTCACTTTTGGCGTTTTGATTTCGAAATTTGAAAGTTCAATATTAGCACTTTCTAAACCATAATGGCTCAGGATTTCAGGATGTCCTTGCTTTAACAAAGTTCGACAGCCGTGTTTTATGATTGCATCGGTCTCTTTGCTGATGCTTTTCCATTTTTGAGCAATTTCTAATACAATCTGGGGATTATCTTTCACAATATCATTCAGATTATTGGCAACACTTCGGCGAACATATTCTGAAGGGTCGTTTTTTAGGTTTTCTAAAATTGGCAGAATTAAAGTTGGATCTTTCTTTAAAAACGGAATCGCCATTGCCCAGGGTAATCTCGGTCGGCTTCCTTCGCTGGCCAATCTTCGTACATGATGATTTTCATGTAATGACCATTTTATCATTTCGTCGATCATTTTCTCTTTATATTTTAAAATGAAAGGTCGAACCGCAAATTCACAACTAATAAATTGTGTGATGGAAACAAAGGCTTTTGTTGAAGTTTTAAAATCATCTAATCCGTATATTTCGATATAATCAGCAAAGAAAATGAATGCCAGATTGCTGTCTGTAAAGTTGTTTTTCTTTAAGTTTTTAATGATTTTATCAATTAAAGCAACAGCTTCCGGAAAATTTTCAGGCATAAACTGATGCAACACAACAGTTGTATGTTTCATGCGGTCTTTCCATTCTTTTTGGAAAAAATCTCCTTCGAAAATCGCTTCAATAAATTTTTGTTTGTTGAAAGCAGGATGCACTTCGGCGACAGCCTGACCAAATTTTTCGTAAAAAGAAACGGAGTAAATGTCTTTAATTAATCCCATAATTTTGTTTGAATGAAACTCAAAGATATTTAATGTTCCTTAATTTTTAAATCATTAAGTGATTAAGTTTTATTAAAGAGAAAGTTTAATTTTTCTTAATATATTAATGGTGAGAGAAATAGATAATTAAGATGTTAATTGACTTTTCATATTAATGAAACTTTCAAATCCATAAAATATATGCTACTTTAGCATCTCATAAAATTTAGAAAAATGATTAGCGAAGCACAATTTCAGACCGAATTACAATTATTAATCAGTAGTGCAATTAGGGAAGATGTAGGTCCGGGAGATTATAGTTCGTTAGCATGTATTCCTGATACAGCGCATGGACAAGCTAAATTATTGGTAAAAGATCAGGGAATTATTGCCGGTGTTGCATTAGCAAAAATGATTTTTGAATATGTAGATCCAAAACTAAAAATGAAAACTTTTATTGAAGATGGAAAACATGTAGAATATGGCGATGTAGTTTTTGAAGTTTCGGGAAGTTCGCAGTCAATTTTAAAGTCGGAAAGAGTAGTTTTGAATACCATGCAGCGCATGTCGGCCATTGCTACAAAAACCAATCAATACACCCAGCTTCTGGAAGGAACTGGTTCTAAAATATTAGATACCCGTAAAACAACACCTAATTTTAGAGTTGCTGAAAAATGGGCTGTGAAAATAGGCGGAGGTGAAAACCATCGTTATGCCTTGTATGACATGATAATGCTAAAAGATAATCATATTGATTTTGCCGGAGGAATTACACATGCGATCAGTAAAACAAAAGAATATCTTAAAACTAATAATTTAGATTTAAAGATTATTGTTGAAGCCAGAGATTTAGATGAAATTCGTGAAATCCTGCTAAGTGAAGGAGTTCACAGAATTCTGATTGATAATTTTAATTATGAAGATACAAAAACAGCTGTGTCATTAATTGGTAAAAAATGTGAAACAGAATCATCAGGAAATATCAACGAGAAAACGATTCGCGAATATGGTCTTTGTGGTGTAAATTATATTTCATCCGGAGCTTTAACACACTCAGTCCATAATATGGACCTGAGCCTGAAAGCTTTTTAAGGAAGTTATGAGTTTTGAGTAATAAGTTTGGAAATAATCTAAAAATCTAAACTCAATAATCTAAAATCTAAAAGAATATGTCTCAGGAGATAGAAGACCGACTTGAAAGAGTACCAGTGGTAAATTTTGCTGTACGGTTTTTAAAGAAAATAGAATTACCATGGCTAGAGGGCTTTTCATTATATGATTTGCTTGAAATGTATGTTCTTGGTATTCTGGAGGGAGCTTTTTCGTATCATGCAAGTGCTGTTTCATTTAGTTTTTTTATGGCGTTATTCCCATTCGCATTGTTTATCCTGAATTTAATACCTTATATTCCGATTGAAGGGTTTCAGGATGATTTTCTTCGATTTGTACAACAAGGAGTTCCGCCAAATACGTATGATGCGATTAGCAAAATAATCAGCGATATTTTAAACAATAGTCATTCAGGGTTGTTATCATCAGGATTTTTGCTTTCGATTTTTTTGATGGCAAATGGTATTAATGGTATTCTTAGCGGTTTTGAATCGTCTAAGCATGTTTTTGATAAGCGTGGTTTTTTTAGTCAATATTTAGTAGCAATTGCAATTTCACTTGTAATGACAATTATATTATTTGTAACAGTTGCTACAATTGTCGTTTTTGAAGTATTTATTCAAAAAACAATCATTCAGGATGTGTTAAGTGATCGCATTCCGCTCATTATTTTAGGAAGATATTTGTTTGTTATATTAATGATTTTGATAACATCTTCAATACTATTGCGTTATGGTACAAGACAGTATAATAAGGTACCATTTATCAGCATAGGATCAGTTTTTACTACGATCCTAATTGTTATATCTTCGTTCTTTTTTGGAATTTGGGTTATAAAATTTTCAAAATACAACGAACTTTATGGTTCTATTGGGACATTATTAATTCTAATGTTTTATATTTGGATAAACTGTATGATACTGCTTTTGGGCTTTGAGCTCAATGCGACCATCAGGAAATTAAGGCAAAAAAATAAATAATAAGGTTATGAAAAACTGGATGTTAGCTATTAGTGTTTTTTTTCTGACATTAAACACTGTTCATTCGCAAAGTGTTATTGGAAAATGGAAAACAATCGATGATGAAACAGGCGAGGCAAAATCAATCGTAGAAAATTATCAAAAGTCTGGAAAAATATATGGTAAAGTTGTAGATATACTTAGTGCTGATCATAAAAAAGATGTATGTTCAAAATGT
>CBFGNY010000166.1:0-10008 GCA_965650235.1 uncultured Flavobacterium sp.
AACTAAAATAGAATACATTTTGAGTTCCTGATAAATTGTTCTAAAAACCAATATAATGGCATCTTATTCGTTATATAAAATTGTTATATTTACAATCTTACAACGTAATAAGATGCGAAATTTTTTATTTAAAAACCTTCTTTTGTTCCTCATTTTTACTTCGGCGAAAGCCCAGGTAGTACAAACCGAAGTCACTCCACCATACAATATCAAAACGGTTTCATTTGTACAAAATGGAAGTAATGTGGTTCCGATATTTGAATTGGGATCCAGATTTGAATTACAGTTTGACGATTTGTTTGGTAATGAAGCTAATTATTATTTTGAAATCCTGCATTGTGATTACAATTGGAAGCCTTCTGACATTCCGAAAACAGATTATATTCGTGGTTTTGATAATCAAAGAATTATGGATTACTTTAATTCCTATAACACACTTCAGAATTATTCGCATTATCGACTTTCCTTGCCGAATCAATTCGCTACCCAAATACTACTTTCCGGGAATTATATTTTAAAAATTCTAAATGAAGACAGAGAGGTAGTTTTTTCCAGAAAGTTTATTTTATTCGAAAGTCATTCTACTGTGGCTGCGCAGGTAAAACGAACCCGAAACCTAAATAATATCAATTATAAACAGAATCTGGATATTGCAATAGCTTCTAATGATATCGCTTTTCAGACACCATTAAAAAATGTAAAAATCCTTTTACTTCAGAATGGAAATTTTAATACGAGCATAAAAAATATTCCTCCGCAATACACACTTGGCAATCAATTGGTCTATAAGTACGACAGTGAAACACAGTTTTGGGGCGGAAATGAATTTCTATACTTTGAAAATAAAGATATAAGGGCTGCCAATAATTATGTTGCCAAAGTAGGTGCAAATAATGATATTTACAATTCTTTTTTATACACCAGTGCGGCGAGGGCAAATCAGATTTACACGGTATATGAGGATGTTAATGGGAATTTTGTAGTTAAAAATATGAATGCTTCTAACAATGAAATTGAGGCTGATTATGCCTGGGTGTATTTTAGCCTTTCTGCCCCCACTTTCAGATCAAACGATAAAGACATTTATATTACAGGAATGTTCAATAATTACAGCCTCTCACCAGAATACAAAATGGATTATAATGCTGAAAAGGGAATTTACGAAAAGGCCGTTATGATTAAACAGGGATTTACTAATTTTCAGTACACAATTGCTGATAAAAATGGCGTTATTGATTATGAAAATGCCGTAGATGGAAATTTTTATCAAACCGAAAATGAATATACTATTTTAGTTTATTATCGCGAAAGTAATGACCGTTACGAAAGAGTAATCGGAAAAGGAAATGCAAACTCACTGAACATTATTAACTAAACATTCTAAAAAAGGATTTCAATCGAATCTTTTTTTTTCGTAAGTTTGCAAATATAACACACACATATATACTACTTTAGTTATGGTTTCTCAGATAACAAGGGGCATAAAAATATCTGTTTTAACTAGTTTTGAAGGTACTTACTTCAAGAACTACAAGATTCATTTTGCCTTTAGTTATGTCGTTACAATTGAAAACCACAGTAAAGATTCAGTGCAGTTAACATCTCGCCACTGGGAAATTTTCGACTCCCTAAATAACTTAGAAGTGGTTGACGGAGAAGGAGTTATAGGCAAAAAACCGGTTTTAAAACCTGGTGAAAATCACACTTACAGTTCAGGTTGTTTGTTATCATCTCCGTATGGCGCAATGAAAGGTCATTTTAATATGATTAACTTTACCACAACCAAAATCTTTAAGGTAATTGTTCCTACTTTTAGAATGTGCGCTCCTTTTGCATTGAATTAATTTAGGATAATTTCTATTACATCTTCTTTTGTAATCGCATAGACTTTATCATTTTCTGTTGGAATCAAATAATGATTTCCTGTAAATTCTCCAAAAGCCGGAAAAATCATTTGATTGGATTTTCTGAAAAAACAGGACAAACTTAAAAATTGTTTACCCAACCCCCTTAATTGAATTCCGGGGTGAATATGTCCGCAAAAATTAAAATAACCTTGCTCCTCTTTAGGATGATGTGTCAGTAAAAAATCATCAATTACAAGTTCGGAATAAATTTCAATATTCAAATCCGCATAATATTTCTTTGAAATAATATCGTGATTGCCTTCTACCAAAATTATTTTATGCGAATGAGTTTGGGTCCATTCCACAAACAAATCCCATTCGGTATTCATTTTACTGTGAAACAGATCGCCTAAGAAAATAATGGTTGTGGGATTGAATAAGTCTAAAACAATTTTTAACCTCGTGAAATTTTCAAAAATAGCATCATTCGGAATTCCGATTCCATGTTTTCGAAAATGTGCTACTTTACCTAAATGCACATCAGAAATCAACAGTATATTTTTTTTCTCCCAAAAAGCAGCACCGGACTGATGCAGAATAAAATCCTGATTGTTTATTGTAATATTCATATTTAAATATAGCAAACCTTTTACACTCGTCAAAATTATTTCATGTAACTGGCTGTCATCTTTTTGATTCTTTCCGCCAATGTTTCACTGGATAATTTTTCCCGTAATCGATCTGTAATGATAGGAAAACTAAATGGTGTTGGTTTTGTACATTGTTTCCAAACGATTCTTTGCCGATTCACTCTTTCCAAAGCTTGGATTAAACGTCCTTCTTCCAATTGATGTTCAAATGTTTCTGTGTACGCCTGTTGGAGCAATAAATTGTCCGGTTCATAATCCCTGAAAACTTCAAAAAGCAATTGCGAACCGCTTTGCAAATGTTTGGTCTTAACAGGTCTTCCTGGCATTCCCGTAAAAACCAATCCTGCGATTACGGCAATATCCCTAAACTTTCTTCTTGCCATTTCGGTTAAATTGAGACTCTTCTGCAAATCGTGATGCACATATTCTGTTGAAAATAAATTATTGTCAAAAACAGACTGCATATCAATTTCCTGATCTGAGAGCAATTCAAATCCGTAGTCATTATACGCCAGAGAAAAAGTAATTGGAGACAATAAACTAATTCGATAGGACAAAATACTGGCTAAAGCTTCATGCACGAACCGACCTTCGAAAAGGTAAAAAACAGCATGAAAACCTTCTCTGGTTTTAAAAGTTTCGATCAGGAATTCATCATCAGAAGGCACAATACTTTCCTTACGCTGTCTTGCAAAAATAGGCTGTAAGGCTTTTAATTCCGGAGTGAGATTTTCGCTATTGGCAGCATATAATTCTTCCCGAAGCAATTCACTCATCTGTACGGACAATGCCATACGCCCTCCCATCCAGCTCACTGTTCGGGATTCTTTTTTGGGATCTGCTTTTCGAACTAATACCTGCATGTTTTTCACACGAAACAATTCCAGTCTTTTTCCGGCAAACGTAAAGACATCTCCCGGCTGCAGTTTTGAGGCAAACCATTCCTCGATATTTCCAATATAACCTCCGCTTAAAAATTTAACATTGAGTGACGCATCGCCAACAATAGTTCCAATTTGCATTCTGTGATGCATGGCAATCAATCGGCTGTTAATTTTATAACGCCCGCCTTCTTCAATTTCTACTTTTTTGAATTCATCATATGCCTGCAGACTCTGGCTTCCGTTCGTGATAAAATTCAGAATCCAGTTCCAGTTTTCTTTTGTAATATTTTGATAGCAAAAGGTTTGTCGGACTTCATCAAAAATTTCATCTGGAAAAAATCCATCAGAAACTGCCAACGTATTGAGATATTGTACCAAAACATCCCAACTATTTAAATAGGGAATTCGGTCTTCTACAATGGTTTTAGCGACTGCTTTTTTTAGTGCCGAAGCTTCAATCAATTCTATGGCATGCGTTGCCAGAAAGTAAATCACACTTTCTTTTCCGGGCTGGTGACCGCTTCGTCCTGCCCGTTGTAAAAATCGTGCAACACCTTTTGGTCCGCCCACCTGAATAATAGTTTCAACAGGAGCAAAATCTACTCCCAAATCCAGACTCGATGTACAAACTACTACTTTTAATTCTTCGTTTCGAATCGCATTTTCAACCCATAACCGGGTTTCCCTGCTAATACTTCCGTGGTGCATCGCCATATCTCCGGCAAACTCCGGATATTTTTCCAATATTGCCTGAAACCACATTTCGCAGGCAGAACGCACATTCGTAAAAATCAAGGTGGTTTTACTTTTCCGTACTATTTTAGCCACCTCATCAATTAGATGCAGTCCCATGTGACCACGCCAGGGATAACTATCCATTTTGTCGGGCAATATTGAAAGTACTTTTATTTTTTTATTGATATGGGCTTTAATCAAAACCGAATTTTGATAGGCTTCTGAATTTAATCCTAATAAAACTTGTTGTGCCAGTTCAAGATTTCCAATAGTGGCAGAAATCCCCCAAATGCGCATTTTGGGTGCAATGGTTTTTAATCGGGACAAAGCCAGTTCCATTTGGACACCACGTTTTGTTCCTAATAATTCATGCCATTCATCTACCACAATCGCTGAACAATTGGCAAAAGTTTTAGCAAATTCTTTTGAAGCCAATAGTAATTGCAGACTTTCCGGTGTGGTGACCAGCAAGTCCGGCATTTTTTTGCTTTGCTTTGTTCTTTCACTTTGCGAAGTATCTCCGGAACGGATTCCAACTGTCATTTGTGTATCCAGATCGTTAAGAATTCTTTCAGCAGCTTGTTTTATTTCAACAGAAAGTGCCCGTAATGGTGTGATCCAAATTGCTTTTAATCCGGGTTTATGTTTGGTTTTATAATTCGGATTTTTCTTCATGTAATCGAGAACTATCGGAAACCATAAGGCATAGGTTTTTCCGCTTCCGGTTGGAGCGTTTAGTAAACCGTTTTTGCCTTGCAGAAATGCGGTCCAGGTTTGGGTTTGGAATGGAAATGCTTTCCAGCCCTGGTCCTGAAACCATTTTTCTGCAATAGTGTATAGCTCTTCTCTATTCATTTTTTTATAAGGTTCAAAGTTGCAAAGGCTCAGAGCGACAAAGTTTAGCTGTTTTTTCTTTGAAACTCTGTTACTTTGTCCCTTTGAACCTTTTACGAAATCATACTTTTTAAATCTTCAATTGAATTGGCATCTTCAATTTTTTTGTCATGTCGCCATCTCAAAATTCTTGGAAATCGTGTTGCAACGCCACTTTTATGCCTTTTTGAAAGTGCAATTCCTTCAAATCCAATTTCGAAAACTAATTGTGGCGTTACACTTCGGACGGGACCGAAACGTTCCAAAGTATTTTTCTTTATAAAATCATCAACTCTTCTAAATTCGGCATCGGTTAAACCGGAATAGGCTTTGGCAAAAGTTACTAATTCTTTTTCACCATTGTCATTGGTTTGCCAAAGCGCAAAGGTATAATCCGTAAATAAATTTGATCGTCGCCCGTGACCTCGCATGGCGTAGGTTAAAACGGCATCAATAACCAAAGGTTCAATTTTCCATTTCCACCAATCACCTTTTTTTCTTCCAACCTGATAAGTCGAATCGTTGCGCTTTATCATTAAACCTTCGCTCTTCATTTCGCGGGCACGCATTCTTTCAGCCGTCACATCATCCCAGGAATGGAGCAAAACTCTTTCTGATAATTGAAAATGAGGCGTTTTATCTTTTATCGAATCGTATAATTGTTCTAATAATAATCTTCTTTCTGAATAAGGTAAATTTCGAATATCTTTTCCTTCCCATTCTAAAATATCGTATGCTTTTAAAATTACCGGCACTTTTTCAAGCAATGATGCAGAAATAATTTTACGCCCAATTCGGGTTTGTAAATCATTAAAAGTTCCAATTTCATTTTCGGGAAAAGCCAGAATTTCCGCATCGATAACAGTTCCGTCCGGAATAACTCCAATGAAAGATTTAAACTCCGGATATTTATCGGTTACCAGCTCCTCTCCTCTTGACCAGACATACATTTCACCTTCCCGAATAATCGTTTGTGACCGGATTCCATCCCATTTATGTTCAACAGACCAATCTTCGGGATTTCCTAAGTTTTCGACTTCGCCTTCAATCGGATACGCAAGATAAAAAGGATAAGGTTTTGATAAATAGTCGCTGCTTTGTTCATCCAAAATCAATTCCTGAAAAGTGATTGTATTCGGATCCCAGTTCCCCATTAATTTATACGCCAAAGCATCTTCATCAACATCTTCTGCCTTTGATAAAGCGCGGGTCATTAATTTCTGGCTTACGCCGATTCTTAAACTTCCGGTTATTAATTTGGTAAAAACAAAGCGCTCATAATAATTTAATGCCAGCCAGTTTTCATGTAAATATTCTTTTTTCTCAATATCTGATTTCTTTTTCAACGCAATAATTTCCTGAAGATATTCGGTTAAACTTTTATCCGAATGTTCTTTGTTTGTTGGAATAATTAAAGCAATAGTCTCTGCTAAATCACCCACAATATGATAACTTTCCTCAAAAAGCCATAAGGGAATATTTGCCAATTCATTTGCCCAAATTCGCAACAAAGTAGTATTAACAGGTCTCGGCGGACGACGATGTGACAAAATCGCAATCGTCCATACTTTATCTTCCGGCGATGCATTTTTAAAATACGTCGTCAGGGCATCGACTTTTACATTAGTTTTATTTGAGCTGTCGAGCGTCTTTATGAGTTGGGCAAAATTTTTCATCTACAGTTCCTTATTTTCAGGAATATCCGAAGTTTCATTTTGTTCGAATACAACTTCTTTTTCATCCTTTTCCATTTCTGCTGCTTCACCTTCGTATTGTGTTTTTTCGGTTCTGGCGTCGTAACCCAATTCCCTCAAATATTTGGAGAAAATATCAGTATAACCGTGTGTACAGATTACTTTTTCTGCACCCGTAGCTTTGATGCTATCCAATAAGGAATACCAATCGCAATGATCGCTTAGCACAAAACCTTTATCGATTGCACGTCTTCGTCTTGCGCCACGAAAAGCCATCCAGCCACTTGCTGAACCCGTAACAAAAGGCGTCATTTTTCTAATCCAGATACTTCCGTGCGCGCTTGGTGGCGCGAGAACAATATTTCCTGCAAATTCTTCTTTTTTTGTATCTCGGGTAACTAAAGTTGTTGGCGGAAAATGTACCATCGGACGCAAAACATTGGTCATGTTTTCAATTGCTCCGTGAGTATATATTTTTCCAATATCAGTATCTAAATATTTCAAAAGTCGTTGTGCTTTCCCTAAAGAATAGCCAAAAAGAATGGACGTTTTTCCTTCTGCTTTATTTTCTGCCCACCAATTATTGATTTCAGTAATAACTTCTGCTTGTGGCGTCCAGTTAAATGCAGGTAAACCAAAAGTACATTCGGTAATAAAAGTGTGGCATTTTACGACCTCATAAGGAACTGAAATACCGTCGTCTTCTGTTTTATAATCTCCTGTAAAAACCCAGACTTCGCCTTTGTGCTCCACGCGAATTTGTGAGCTTCCAATAATATGCCCTGCAGGATGAAGCGAGAATTTTACATTGTTGATCACAAAGGTTTCTCCCCACTCTTTTCCGGTCACATTTATTTCTCCCAAACGATGCCGAATTATCGGTACATTGGTATGGTGTGTAATATAATTTTGATGCCCCCAACGGGAGTGATCGGCGTGGCCGTGCGTAATGATCGCATTTTTTACAGGTCGCCAGGGATCGAGATACACGTCGGCCTGTTGACAGTAAATTCCTTTATCGTTAAAAGCTAAAAGCGGAATTTTCATAGGATAAAAATTGAAGCAACTCAAATTTAAAACTTTCTTAAAGCATATATTTACAGCTTAACACGATTAGTTTATTAAATTACAACATTTTAATATTGTATTGTGATATAATCAAAATAACCTTTGTACTTTTGCCTAAAATTAAACAATTCGTAATTTTAAAAATATCTTATCCCATGTTAAAAGGATTTTTTAATGTACCTAAAGCGGTGAACGAGCCGGTAAAAGGATACGCACCCAACTCACCTGAAAGAACAGCAGTTCAGGAAGCTTACAAAACAATGTGGAATTCTCAAATTGATGTTCCCTTACATATTGGAAGCGAAGAAATCAGAACCGGAAACACGAAAAATATAACAGCACCTCATGATCACCAGCACGTTGTTGGAAAATATCATTTGGCTGAAAAACAACATATCGAAAAGGCAATTGCCAATGCTCTTGAATCAAGACAGGCGTGGGCAAATATGGCTTGGGAACAACGTGCGGCTATTTTCTTAAAAGCGGCTGAATTAATTGCAGGACCTTACAGAGCACGTATTAATGCTGCGACTATGATTGGCCAGTCTAAAAATATTCACCAGGCAGAAATTGATGCTTCTTGTGAATTGATCGACTTTTTACGTTACAACGTAGAATTCATGACGCAGATTTACGGAGATCAGCCAAAATCGGATTCTACAACCTGGAACCGTTTAGAATACAGACCTCTTGAAGGTTTTGTTTATGCTATTACTCCTTTCAACTTTACAGCTATTGCTGCCAATCTTCCGGCAAGTGCTGCGATGATGGGTAACGTTGTGGTTTGGAAACCAAGTGACAGCCAGGTATTTTCTACCAAAATTATCCTTGATGTTTTCAAGGAAGCAGGAGTTCCTGATGGCGTTATCAACGTTGTTTTTGGAGATGCTTTAATGATTACCGATACTGTTTTGGCAAGCCGTGATTTCGCTGGTGTTCACTTTACAGGATCAACTCACGTATTTAAAGATATCTGGGCTAAAATTGGAGCAAACATCCACAACTATAAAACATATCCAAGAATCGTTGGAGAAACGGGTGGTAAAGATTTTATCATTGCGCATCCAAGTGCTAATGTAAAACAAGTTGTTACGGGAATCACTCGTGGTGCCTTTGAATTTCAGGGACAAAAATGTTCTGCAGCTTCAAGAGTTTATATTCCGCAAAGTTTGTGGCCAGCTGTAAAAGAGCAATTGATTACCGATGTAAAATCTATGAAAATGGGTTCTCCGGAAGATTTCGGAAACTTTATCACAGCAGTTATCCACGAAGGTTCTTTTGACAAATTGGCCAGTTATATCGATCAGGCTAAAAAAGATGCTGATGCCGAAATTATTGTTGGAGGAAACTACGATAAATCGGTAGGTTACTTTATTGAGCCAACGGTTATTGTAACGACAAATCCAAAATATACTACAATGGAAACCGAATTATTCGGACCGGTTGTGACAATATATATTTACGAAGATGCTAAATGGGAAGAAACTTTAGAATTGGTTGATACTACTTCTGAGTATGCTTTGACAGGAGCTGTTTTCAGCCAGGATCGTTATGCTATTGAAGTGGCTACTGTGAAATTGCAAAATGCAGCAGGTAACTTTTACATCAACGACAAACCAACCGGAGCGGTAGTAGGAATGCAGCCTTTTGGTGGAGCAAGAGCTTCAGGAACTAATGATAAAGCAGGTTCTGCATTGAACTTATTGCGTTGGGCCTCTCCTAGAACTATCAAGGAAACTTTTGTAACTCCTGAAGATTACAGATATCCTTTCTTGGGGTAATTTTTGTTTCAAGTTTAAAAGTTTCAGGTTTCAAGTTCGAAACTTACTCAACATAAAAAAAGCCGAATCTTTTATTAAGATTCGGCTTTTCTTTGATTTTTAGCGATGGTAAATCAACACCCAGTCGATTAAAATTTATTTTCTACTTCCGCAGCCTGCAGCATTAGATAATGTAAGTCGGTATTTTTGACGAAAGGTTTTAATAGTTCGCTTCCCGGACCAAACATAGCCAATTCAACGTAGTCTGCCGAATGATCCATACTGATCCAGCCAACAGAATTTATTTTTTCCTGCATTTCTGCGAAAGCTTTATACGGTAATTTTTTGTAATTATATAAACCATCTTCTTTATGCAATCCGTCGTAGTAACCCAATACATATTTGGCTTCTTCATCAGAAACTGAATGACCGTTTGCTTTTTCAATAATTTCTTTTACCTGAGAAACAGAAGATTCCGGTTTTATTCTATTCAGAAT
>CBFGNY010000167.1:0-10005 GCA_965650235.1 uncultured Flavobacterium sp.
GATTACACAGATGTTCGTTTAGTTGGAACGCCACCGGAAAGTGTTGGTAAATTTGGTGGAGACACTGACAACTGGGAATGGCCTCGTCAAACAGGAGATTTCTCTATGTTTAGAGTGTATGCCGATAAAGACGGAAATCCTGCAGAATATTCTAAAGATAATGTGCCTTTGCAGCCAAAGCATTATTTGCCTGTAAGCATCAAAGGAATTAAAGAAAATGATTTTGCCATGATTTTAGGTTATCCGGGAAGAACAAACCGTTGGATGCCGGCTGGCGGAATTGAGCAAAACATAAAATATGCTTATCCGGCATGGGTAGAAGGTGCAAAAACGGGAATGGACCAAATGAAAAAATATATGGATAAAGATGCAACGGTTCGTTTGAAATATGCGTCTAAATATGCTTCGACAGCAAATTATTGGAAAAATCGTCAGGGAATGATCGATGCCTTGACAAAAGCAGGAACAGTTGATGCTAAAACGGCGCAAGAAGATAAATTTTACGAATGGGCTGCTAAACCGGCTAACAGAGAAAAGTACGAAAATGTAATTCCGACAATTAATGATTATTACAAGGAAACAAATTTAAAAGCCCGTCATGATAATTACTTAATGCAGCTTTTGCGTACTTCAGCTTATGCAACAGGTCCTGCAAATTTAGGAAATGCATTAATGGCTTACTCTAAAGAAAATGATGCTAAAAAAGCAGAAATGTTGCCAAAAATCAATGCGATGGTTGAAAACATCTATGGTGAATTTTATGCTCCATTAGAAAAAGACGTATTAACGGCACAATTAAACTTATATGCTTCAAAAGGTGCTGAATACGGTTTGGCACCACATATTGCTAAAATGAAATCAGCTAATAATGGAGATTTTACTGCTGATATAGCAAAAGCAACTGAAACTAGTTTTTTTACATCTAAAGAGAAAATTTTAGAATATATAGCAAATCCAAAACCGGCTGCGCTTCCACTTGATCCTTTGTATATTATCTCGAATGATTTATTGGCTAAATACCGAACTAAAACAGACGATCAGGCGAAAGCTGATGATGGTTTTGCGACTGCTTACCGTAAATTGGTTGAAGGTTTGAGAGAATCAAAATTAAATGCTGTTAAATATCCTGATGCAAACTCAACTTTGAGACTGACTTACGGAAAAGTTCGCGCTTTGCCTGCCGATCCACGTAACGATGCTAAAATCAACAACTACACCACCATGGAAAGTATGGTAAAAAAGTATAAAGCAGGTGATGAAGAATTTGATTTGCCAGCTCGTTTATTAGAATTAAACAAAACAAAAGATTTTGGTCAATATGCTGATAAAGCAGGTTACATGCCAGTTAATTTCCTAACAGATAATGATATCACAGGAGGTAACTCTGGTTCACCGGTTCTTAACGGAAGAGGGGAATTAATAGGAATTGCTTTTGACGGAAATATCGAAGCAATGGCAGGAGATGTTATTTTTGATCCTAAATTACAAAGAACTATTAACGTAGATATTCGTTATGTACTTTGGATTATTGACAAATATGCCGGAGCAAAAAATATTATTGATGAAATGACGATTATAAAATAATTCAATTTTTATCACAAAAGTAAACCCGACAGATTTTTAAAATCTGTCGGGTTTTTTATTCTAAGCAAATACTTCTTCCAGTATAAAATCCAATTGAGGAAATAAAGGACTTTTTATTTTGTCTTCTTCGATTAAAGGATGCAAACCGATAAACTCATTATTTCTAAGAACATAGATTAAAAAAGTTTTGTCTTCGGGATTTACAATCCAATATTCTAAAACCCCCGCTTCTTCATACAAATCAAATTTATATTTCAATTCTTTTTTCGAGTTACCCGGTGAAAGTATTTCTATTACTAAATCAGGAGCACCAAAAGCGCCTCTTTTGTCTAATTTATTGTCGTCACAAATCACACACAGGTCAGGTTGAACAACAGTAAAAATTTCATTATCTCTTGTTGATTTTTTTTTATCCAATAACCGAACATCAAATGGAGCTGCAAATAAATTACAGGAATGATCGCTGAATTTTTGCAATATAAATTTGGTCAGCTTCATTGATACCTTTTGATGAGAAGTACTGGGTGCAGGACTCATTCTTGAAATTTTACCTTTGAAAATTTCAATCCTCTCCTGAAATCTCCAGGTAAGATAATCAGCATAAGAATAAGTTTTGCTAAAATCTAATTGATCAATATCTGTTATCATAATAATTCATTTACTACAAATGTAGCTAATTTAGGGTTTTAAATTAATTTACGGAAGCTCAAGTGGTACTATTGAACTTTTACCCGTATTCCTTTTGTATGACTCGTAAATTCCGGAGCATACATACTTTGAATTGTAGTAATGCCGTTAGAAAACTCACCACTATTGTTTACTCTTATATCATATTCTAAAACATAAGTTCCTTTGTTGATTTTGTCAAAAAAGAAATGTGTTGCAGCGTCTTTCGTACTCATGTAATATCCTAAACCATCTTTATATTGATATTGGGAAAGCACATTTACAGGTTCAAAACAAGAAGCTCTCATATCTTTTAAATGCACAAATTCCATATCTTCTTTTGATGAAATAATTAATCTGACAGTAACCAAGTCTCCTGTTTTTAATTCATTTTTAGAAGTTATTTTTTCTAATTCCTCACCTGTAATTGTCTTTTCCTTCAGATATAATTCTTTTGAAACAGATAAAACTGCTCCGGAATTATTTTTAATTTTGTCCAGATCTTCAAAATACTGCCAATAAACACCACCAAAGCCAGGA
The DNA here is from genome assembly GCA_965650235.1 of uncultured Flavobacterium sp. Taxonomy (GTDB): domain Bacteria; phylum Bacteroidota; class Bacteroidia; order Flavobacteriales; family Flavobacteriaceae; genus Flavobacterium. The sequence goes on from CBFGNY010000167.1 coordinate 2,791, forward strand.
ACTTTCGTTTTATTCTGAATGCTTATTGAAGCTATTTCTTTTTTAATTTCATCAGATTTCCAGTTCATTTTGATGTAACCTGTTTCAGCTTCTTTTTCGTTTTCTGATAATTTTTTGGTCAGGATTTTTTCATCTCCCATTTTAATTACGGTATTGTCTTTTACACTCAGCCAATCATTGCCCTGCATCAACAAAGCATAAACAGCTTCTGTTGTTGACTTTGTTGTTGGCCAGTTCTTAGTCTGTTTGTTTTTTAATAACCACACTTTCATCGCATCTACCGATTTGGTGTCCTTATTCACTTCGGCGAAAGCCTCAATCAATATAGCCTGAGTTTCTATTGGTGCCTGATACCAATACCAGCCTGCTTTATTCGCAATCCAATATATTCCCCAATCTTCATTGTTGGAAGAAGTTTCTTTTAAACTTTCAATGATTTTTTTAGCAGTTTCACTTTCTCCAAAACGATTTAAGGTCAATGCCGCTAATCCTTTTTCATAAAGTGAATAGGACAACCACTCTTTTTTTGCACTTTCTAAATACATTTTAGTTGCTTTTTTTAGCGTATCTGAAACGGGATATTTATCTAAATAAAAACTTCTGGCGTATAAATAATGCAAATCATTATAAGGATTGACCCACATTAACTTGGCTGTTGTTTTTAAATTTTTAGTTCGTGCTTTATGATAAATCAAAAATTTATGATCTAAAAATGGAATTGCGGTTTTGGCAATCTGATCAATTTGTGAAGTATTATTTTTAGATAATTTTGATAAATGCCCTAATCCTGCCAGAATATGTCTGGTTATGTATTCGTTTTCATCACTTCCGTCAAACCAGGCAAATCCTCCTGATGATTTTTGCTTCTGTTTTAATTTATCGAAAGTCGCTTTCTGAGAAGTTTTCATTTTCTCTAAATCGAATAAGAGCGCCAGATTTTTTTTCTTTTCCTCTTCATTTTGTGCATCATTTAGCCAGGGAGTTTCAGCCAGAATGATGGATTTTAATTCTTCGTTTTCTTCCAGTTTGGAATTCAATTTTCCATTTTTTCTCCAATCTTCAAAAACGGTTGCAATCTTCGGGTTACTTGAAATAATCTCTGATGCTAAAGCATTCGCATAAAAACGGGCAAAAGTTTGCTCAGCACATTCGTGCTCATATTCCATTAAATAAGGCAGAGACTGAATGGCAATCCACGAAGGATTCGAAGTATATTCTAACGTAAATTGATGGTTTCTTAAAGTTGAAGAAGGGTTGTTTTTTAAATTTTCAAACGTATATTCTTTAGTAGAATTTTCCCTAACCCAGATCGGAATACTTTCTGTAACCAGCATATTATTCGTTAAAACAGGAAGTATGTTTTCTTCTCCATCAGAGAAATTCCCTGATTTAGCCAAAATTTTATATTGTACGCCTTGTAAACCTTCCGGAATCGAAATTGTCCAGGTAGCTGTTGTATTTCCAAGAGCATCAACACTAAAGTTTCTAATGTTGTCCGTATTCAGCATTTTGGCATCGATTGATTCCATAGTAGTCGCATCGAAAAACTGAAGCATGGCAATTCCTGTTTTCGTTTCGCTTGTAATGTTTGAAATTTTAGTACTAATAATAATGGTATCTTTTTCTCTAAAAAAGCGAGGAAAATTAGGCAAGACCATAAGTTCTTTTTGAGTAAGGACGCTTTTTTCCAGATAACCTGTTACCGCTTTTTTATTATGAGCAAACAAACGGAATTTCCATGCAGTCAAAGCTTCTGGCGAAGTAAAATTAAAGCTTATGTTTCCTTTTGCATCGGTTTTTAAATTCGGTAAAAAGAATGCGGTTTCAGATAGATTTTTTCTCGCTTTTATTTGTGTCAGTTCTTCTATTGCTTTTTTGGTTGTAATAACGATTACTCCGTTTGCGCCTTTGTTTCCGTATAGAACTTTTGCTTTATCTGCAGTTAAAAATTCTATGTCGAGAAGATCATCGGAATTTATCTTCTTAAAATTATTTTCAGAGGAGATTTCTCCATCAATTACATACAATGTTGATGAATTTATAACCATCGAGGTAAGGCCGCTGATAATTTTTTTACCTGGAACAAATATCATTTTTTTAGTCTTAAAATAATATTCAGGATTCAAAGTATCTTTTGAATTGACAATAACAGGTTTTACAAATCGTACCTGATCTACTTTTAACGCTGCAGCATCTAGCCTTATTTCACTTAATGCTGCAGCAACGACAGGCTCAGAAATAGTAAGTACTGCGTCAGCATCACCCTTAATGGTTTCACTTCCTACTTTTTTATCTTTAAGTTCAACTATTGTGAGACCGTGTTCAGTATATCTACTATTGTAAAAATCAAAACCAAACCATTTTAATTTTGTTTCTTCATTATTAAGATTGATTTTAGGATATATTTCATTAAGATTTTCCACAGATGTGTATGTAATGTCAAATCCTAATTTAGTTTTAAAGTTTGGGCCATTATATCTGTACTGATTGATTTTTAGAGGATTCCAATCTTTTACAGAAAATTGATCTAAAGAACTGTCGTACATGGAAGCCAAAACTTCAGCTTCGGTTTTTGTATGAAGGCTTTTTAATTTAAAAGACCATTTTTCGGGGCTTCCGGGTTGTATTTTATTTCTAAAACTTTCAACAGTCCATTCTAGTTTTGGCTCAAGGGTTTTAAGAATAATGTCAATTTCCTGTGTAAAACTTTCATTTTCAAAAACGCTTTCGAATCCTAATTTTAATTGCTTCTCAAATTCATTTTTTAATGGAATTTTGATCGTGGTTTCGTGATTTTGTAAATGAATAATATTTTCAAAATAAACTTTACTTTCATAGTTTCCATTTGCCATTATAAATAACTCAGAAATAACAGATGACAGTTTTACAAGTACATAACCATCTTTTTTTGGATCGCTGTTGAGTTGTTCTATAGTAAATAATTTACTGGGATTGAACTTATCTTTGCTTTGTTTGATACTAAAGTTTGAAGTTGTTTCAATAGGATTATTAAAACTGTCTTTAGCAGAAAATACAATTTTGTAATTTCCTGATTTATAATTTGAGATGAAATCCAGAACTAATTTTTTGTCTTTTTGAGTATCAATTTTTTTTGAAAATAATAAAGTTTCTGAAGGTTTTGAAGAAAATAAGTTCTCTGAAATTTCATATGGGAATAATTTTTCAAAATCTTCCGGAGAAATACTTTCAATTTCGGGCTTGTCATAAATCCTTGATTTGAATTTGTTTGAGAAAGGACTTAGAAAATACAATTTGATTTCTCCTTTGGCCGCCAAAAATTCTCCGTTTAAATTGGTACTGCTTAACGTAATTTCATTCTTGTTTTTGGTTTCAATCTGATTTGGAATTTGCGCATTCAATATTAAATTATGATAGCCAATTTTTATGATTGTTTGCGCAGAATGTGTTTCGCCGTTAATATCTGTAATTGTAGCTTCAATTTCATAATTAAAAATAGGTAATTGTTCTTTTGAATTGTTTTTTGAAGGTAATGCTGTGAAATCAATAGTAAATTTTCCTGAAGCATCCGTTTTTGTCTCTCCTGCAGCTAAAATTTCATTTTCTTCACGGCCATAATAATTTCTAAAATAAGTCGTATATCTTGTTATTGTATATTTTACACCTGCATCAGAAATATTACTTCCTGCAAAAGCCTTAGCATTTCCTTTTATTTTAACGGAGTGATTAATCTGAAAACTTTCTTTTTTAGGTTCAAAAGTCACTTCGAATTTTGGGCGCTTGTATTCTTCGACGGTAAAATAATGTAAAGAGTTTTCAAAATCGGTATTATTCCAAAATGTTATGTCAGTTGCAGAGAGATTATCTGGCCTGTGTGCTTTTATATGATAATTACCAGTCAATCCGGTTTTAGGCAGTATGAATTCGCCAGAAAAAGAACCATATTCATTTGTTTTTACTTCAAATTCTTTTATGTTTTGATAGTTTACATCAGATACAATAATTTTATATAAAGTATTCGCTATGATACTTGTTTTGTTTTTGTTTTTTTGAAATGCAATTCCTTTAAAATATACAATCTGACCAGGTCTGTAAATGGCGCGATCTAAGTAAAATTCAACTTTTGCATTTGGTTTTTCATTGTCAGGGATTTTGTAATTCTGAGTATATGGAATATAATTTTTATGAAGAATAATAGTGTCATTCGTATGTGAAAATTTAATTGGTATGTAATAGTAATCGCTATTTTTAATTAAGAAAGATACTTGTCCGTTTGAATCTGTTTTAGAAATTTTATCTTTAAATTCTACGGTAACATTTTCGAGAGGTTTCCCCGTTTTTCGATCTAAAACCTGATAAGTTTCTGTTTGATCTTTTTTTGACGCAAGTACTGAAATATTCGAAATAGTAATCATTTCATGACCATATGCTTTTTGATCTTTCAAATCTGAATCACTTTCAAAATAAACTAAATAATTTCCTGTTTGCAGTTTTGGTAATAGGACTTCTGTAGAATATGTATAATAATTTTTCTTATTAACCAGATTATAATTTTCAGAACTAATTTTATTTTGTTTATTAGTAATTGAATTTACTAAACTGTCTTTTCCAGATTTAGATAATTGGTAGAATTTGACGCTTTTAGACAAATCAATTTTATAAAAAGAAATCGTCAGTTGATTTACATTTTTATAACGAATGTAGGCTCTGGTGTTTTCATTTTGATAACTGTTTTTTTGAAGTTGGACAGATAGGAATTTTGAAAGAATTTCTCGCTTTTTAAAAGAAGCAAGTTTTGAAGCGTTTGACTGATCATTTATTTTTATAATCTCATCAATTATTGAAAGGGCTTCAATGTTATTGTTTGGATATAATTCTTTGGAAGCTTTTTCGATTAGGACATTTGCTTTTTGCAGTTTTATATTTTGAATAAGATCTTTATCCAGAATTTCTTTTTCTAATTTGTCTAAAAAAGTGTTGAAAGTTTCATCAGATTTTAGTAAATGAATATAGCAAAATTTTGCACGTTCAAATTGATTCTGAAATGATGGATTACTTGCTTCCAGTTTTTGATATAGGGATAAAACTTTTTTAGCATTTTCTTCTGAGACAGAACTAAGATTGAGCTTTAAAAATAATTCAGAATTGCCTAAGAGCTTATCTTTATGATCAATGAAATCATTGTCTTGAATTTTCCAAGATTGTATTTTTTCGGTATAAAAAGCAATATTTTCTTTCAGTAAATAATCATATAAAGTTTCTTTTTTGAACTTTTCTGAGAATGAAAAATCAAAAATAGCTTTATAATTAAGTAATGGAGTCGCTTTTAGAATTTCTTCATTTTCTAATGTTTTTTCAAAAGCAAGTACTACATCATTTTCAGATGCAATCTCGAGTGGTATATAGTCTGATTTAGGAACAGCTACAGAGTCAATAGCTGAAAATTCAACATTGGCAGTATCAATAACTGCAACCGCCGTGTCAATTGTAGCAGCTGCCTCGTCAATCAATACTGCAGCACTATCAACTGTCGCAGCTGCATAATCAACTACAACAGCAGTACTATCAATATTTGCATATGCCTCATCATAATTTGAATAATCTTTTAGATATTTTGCATAGATTAAATTCAAAATAGCTTTCGATGGAATTGAAACACGAGTAATATCAGTCTTGAGATTAATTACAATTTTACTTTTTGCATTTTCCTCAAGTACCTGAAGATATTTTGATTGATAAAAAAAACATTTTATCATTATTGCTTCATCTCTTTTTGAAACTGCTTTCTTGTAGATTTGATCAACGATTTTACTTGCAGATTTTATTTTTCCTTCATTTTCAAAGGCTATGACTTTAGTCCATTTTTTGTCATTTTGCTGTGCGAGTAAAGCTGTCGAGAATAATAATAGAGCAAATAAGATGTTTTTCATAAGTCTGTTTTCTTGTATAGATTATGTTTTCTAAAAGGTTGGGATGTCTTTAAAATAATTTTCGTACAAATTAGTAATTTATCTCAGAAATCAAATATTAGCTTCATTATTTCCTTATTTTTGAGAGATGAAAAAAATATTAATCCTTTTGTTATTCGTGCCAATTTGTATTTGGTCACAGTCTAATTTTGAAAAGGCAGAGAAGTTATTTCATGCCAAAAAATATAAGGATGCTGAAGCTGCTTTTGAGATTAACTTAAAGTATTATCAAAACGATATTAAAACCCTTGAACGGCTTGGTGAAATTAATTCCGAAGAAAAACAGTGGGAAAAAGCAGCTGTTTATTTTAAGAAATTAACGCAGGTAAAACCTAACGAAGCGGATTATTTTTATAAATACGGAGGCTGTTTAGGAATGAGAGCAATGGAAGTGAATAAATTTAAGGCTTTTGGATTGGTGGGTGATATGAAATCTGCGTTTGAAAAAACAATCGTTTTAAATCCTAATCATATTCAGGCCAGATGGGCATTGATAGAATTATATTTACAATTACCAGGAATAGCAGGAGGAAGTGAGTTAAAAGCTTTAAAATATTCGAATGAATTAGCCAAATTATCACCTGTGGATGGTTATTTGTCCAAAGGAAGAATAGATGAATATTTTGAGAGGTATACTTTTGCAGAAAAAAATTATATTAAAGCAGATGAAATTGGCAATTCAAAAATAACATTTCAAAAGTTATATAATTTATATTTGAATAAATTAAAAGAGCCTAAAAAAGCTCAGGAATTAAAACGAAAATTTGAAGGTTGATAGTAACTTCAATGTAGTTCCAATGAAAATTGGAAATTGAAATTTTTAAAATTTAGAATTTAATGAAAACACATTTCATCGCCATAGGCGGAAGTGCCATGCACAACTTAGCATTAGCATTGCATAACAAAGGATATCAGGTAACAGGAAGCGATGATGCTATTTTTGAACCTTCAAAATCAAGATTAGAAAAAAAAGGAATTTTACCAGCCGAAATGGGTTGGTTTCCTGAAAAAATAACGGCAGATATAGAAGCTGTAATTTTAGGAATGCACGCCAAAGCAGATAACCCCGAATTATTAAAAGCACAGGAATTAGGATTGAAAATCTATTCTTATCCGGAGTTTTTGTATGAGCAGTCCAAAAATAAAACGCGGGTTGTTATTGGTGGTTCACACGGAAAAACAACCATTACTTCGATGATTTTGCACGTGATGCATTATCACAATATTGAAGTGGATTATATGGTAGGAGCACAGCTGGAAGGTTTTG
>CBFGNY010000168.1:0-9848 GCA_965650235.1 uncultured Flavobacterium sp.
CCTGCAAAGGTTACATTAAAACCGCCTGTAGTATTATTTGAAATGGTTAATATATGCCCATTGATAGTCGGCGTATAAGCCGTTACCGCAACAGTACCGGTAGCGGTACCTGTAATACTGGCGAGTGAAGTTTGTGTGTTAATATTGACTGTATTAGAAGCCACAGTAAAATTTACCTGCCTGCGGGTAACCGCTCCGTTGACATCTAATGTTGTTCTGGGGTCGGTGGTGTTTATCCCTGTTTGGGCAAAGGAGAAATAGTTGATAAAAAACAGCAGCAGAATTTTACTTTTCATTTTAGTTGCTTTTAAATTATTGTATCTGATACCAGTTGAAATTATCACTCTGTAATTCTACACTGCTTGCAGCACCGATAGTGTTTACAGTAGCCCCCGCTAAATTAATATAATTACCTATGGTTTTTGCACCAACTGTATTATTGACAATGGTATAAACTCTCCCGGTTAATCCTGAATTAGCAGCTGGCAACGTAACGGTAAATGCAGACCCAAGCGGAATGATTACTGTTTTATGGACTACATTTAATGTTAAGTCTCCTGAAATAACAACAATACTAGTAGCAATACTGCCATTTACATGCAAGGTAGAACTTGCTCCACTACCCGTCCAGATACCAAAAAAACCGTTAGTATGAAACCTGGCATATTCACTAAAAGCGGCTGCAGTAGTATATTTACCAAAAGCGAGATGTGCAGAAGCAGCATTTGCAGTAAATAAACGCAATGCAGCAGTTGTACCACTCTGAGTGCCTGAAACTTGTTCCATGCCATATACATCACCTATATTATCAACATACGATGCTACAATTCCCTTTCGTGTATCTTTGGCATATCCAAACCAATTTGCGAATTCAACCCTTCCTGTACCTGAAAAAGTAAGATTATTAGCGCCCATCGTTACTGTACGATTACCTGTCAGGGTACCATTACTATTATACAAATTAGCTGATACTATCGATGAGCCTATTGTAGTTTTCCATGCGCCATTGGTATAGACAAAACTTAAGGCCTGTGCATTAGGAATCGTTGTTCCTGAAAAAGTCGCACCAAAACCTCCTGTGGTATTGTTAGCAATAACTAATACATGACCATTGATAGTTGGAATATATGCCGTTACCGCAACTGTACCGGTAGCAGTGCCCGTAATGTTGGCAAGTGAGGTTTCTGTATTAATATTGGCTGCATTAGAGGCTACAGTAAAGCTTACTTCCCTGTGCGTAACTCCTCCATTGACATCTAATGTTGTCCTGGGATCAGTAGTATTTATCCCAATTTGGGCAACGGATAAATAAGGAATAAAAAACAGAAGCAGAATTTTACTTTTCATTTTAGTCATCTTAGATTATTAAATATTTTAAGTAGCTTTTTATCAGGCACATTATAAAATTAAGTACTGTATTCGGATGCAATGGATAATTGTTTATTTACCTGAATTAGAAATAAAAATTTTCTGAATGGTCTGTGAACCATCCTCAGCAGCTAATTCGATAATATATATACCCATTCTCAAACCACTGGTTGAAAAAGAATACTGATAGTCCATTCCTAATTTTTTCTTCAACAAAACTGTTTTACCGGACATATCATATACTGTGGCTGACTTTAATTTTACCTGATTTTCATTAAAAATTGTCAACAATTGTGTTGTGTTATTTTGGCTTATAATAAGTTCTTTTTTCTTTAAATTCTCTTCTGTGTTTAATTTTTTTTCATCCTTAAAAACAATTTTGAACCTATCATTGTACACTCCTGGAGCAACTGTTGCCTCATACATGTTATTTTTTATATCATGATAAGAATCATCCAATGAATCGTAAATATAAATTTCCTGAGATGGATTAAAATTTACAACTTCCGGAATATAGAATTTTATTACACTAGCATTTTTAGCTTTTACTCCTAAAGATATTTTTTTTGCAGCTTCAAAATTAATCCCCTGAATTACATAATTGGCATCATTTAGAAAAAAGTACACATCATTTGGTAAGGTAGTATTCATACTTAAGGCATCTATTCCTCTGTCTAATCCGTCTGTTGCATCAGGCGAAAGCACTAATGCCATTTGTTTTGTAAATTGATCGTTAAGTATTACGTTCAATTTTAAATAGGATACTTGGGAAATTGATTCTTTTGTTCCCGAGGTTTTATTTGCACGGCGCTCAAATTTAGTTTGAGGGTTTCCTTCTTTATAATAGGCTCTGTGTGAATTTTTTAATGTAACGATTCCGTTTGTTGCTCCATTCAAGAGAAATCCCTGGCCTATGGGTGAATATTTACGTTCAATTACTAGCCCGGAGGATGTACCGGTTGTATTGAGGGAACCATCACTGTTATAAGAATTAAAAGTAGCGGGAACATATACCCCGCTTGACCCCAGACTGATGGGTGAATAGCTTCCATACCCTCCTCTATAGTCGAGAGTAAGATGAGAATTTACGGATCTGTCCTGCTCCCAAAAATATGCAATCCCTGTCCCTACAGTATTATCAGGATCTAAAAGAAAAGCATTAAGATGTAAAGCCGACGGATAGGGATTTCCGGTTAAGGTTGCATTATTGGTTCCCAGCGTTACGGTTATATTACCATCATTGGGCTTACCTCTAAAGTCATATCTTTGGGCCCCATTTCCTCCGGAATTATTTTGGACACCATTACTCTCTGCATCAACACTATCTGTTCCGCTGGTTCCTTTCATAGTAAAACCTTCCCCGGGTGCTATTGTAGTATTGTTACCCACATAAATCCATTGGGAATAACTATTTGCATTTGTCAATTTATAAATCCATCGTGCCGCTATTGACAAAGGATTTGCGGTTCCATCTCTACTCGCTTGGGCTAATATTGTAGCCGGGGTTGATGCAGTGGAGGAAGTGGGCCTGTTAAGCATCGTTACTCCAAAATTTTCGTTCCCGGTAATTGCAGAAGCATTTCCAATAGGAGAGCACCAATAATTATAATCAAAATTATCAGATGTTCCTTCTTGATATACTGATAAACTTCCTATTCCCTTATTAGCAGAAATACCAGTTGTTCCCTGAACTAATTGAGACTGATTTCTTAAATACAACATGGAGTTTTGTTGCAGATCTATATCCTGATTGACATACAGTAATTGATTCTTTACGTATATATAACTGTTTGGACTAAAATAAATTTGAGAGAAAGAACTAAAAGTAACAAGTAAGAAAAATATTTTAACTATTTTTTTCATAATCTGACTTTTTTTATTAATAACCCATTATGAACTAATATTTTCTCCGGACTGTTTTTGGAATTGACAGCTTTTCTTATGGATTTTCTTATGGTATATAAAGCCAAAAAAAGACCTGCTGCCAATAATAAAATACAATTATCATCAATTGGAAGTGGTAACGGAGGATCATCACCTGGTGGTGGAGGCCCTCCTTGTGAAACACCAAGTAACGGCACAAAAAAAACACAAATGACAAACAATAATCGAATTTTTATTTTTTTTACAAGCATAATTTAGTAATTGCAATCTATAAACAATAAAAAAAATAAAACCAATTTTTAAACATTTTCAAACCTCTTTAAAAGACCTATAATCCAATAGAAATATGAATTATGTCCATCCTAAAAAAACATTGTTATATCAGATACTTGGCTATTTCTCTACTAATAATATTATAATGAAAGAACAGTGAAATTTGTAAATATAATTTTTGATTATTTTAATTAGCATTTCAAACAACAATTAGAATTAAATATTCGGCTATTATCATTTAAGAATTAGCTCTCTGCACAATACAATTACTGATTTACAAATAATTAAATTATCAAATAATCATCTATTATGTCAAATGTAGTAATTTTTTTGACTATAATATAGAATCTTTTTAAGGAGTAATTATATTATGAATATAACCAAATTTAAAAAAATCTCCAAAACAAGTAATTAGGAATCAATTGATTAGTTTTTTTTATTGGAATTAATTTTATTAAAAACTAATTTTACGCTAAAATTAAGCTACTATCTTTTATCTGAATGCTTGAAGAGCACAAACATATCACAGATAAACGATTACTAAACAGTATTTTAGAATTAAGCAACTTGCAACAATATGGATATAGTCAAATTTAAAATCACATCAAAAACGATTAAAGTAGAAGTTCGCAATTCTAATAATTATGTTTTTAATTTTAATACTGCTTTAGAGATTGAAAAAGAAGACAGAGATGTTTTATTAAAACTATATAATGCATTAGATATTCTTTTCAGGAAGGAAAACATCCCAGAAGTAAAAAATTATATTTCTCCAAATCAGACTAATATTCTTGACCAGATTTCTGCTGTTGATAATTTAGAACATGATAAATAATACACAAAAGCTAAAATTCCTTAATCTTTAATACAAAAGGAAATTTGCTTACTTACCTATCATTAATCAATTTATCAACTTCTACCAGAGAAATTTCAGGATTCGCCCCAAATGACGCAGCAACCAATGCCCCAACAGCGCAAGCAAAATCAATAGCAGTCTGAGGTGACTTTCCTGTAAGTAAAGAAGTAATCAAGGATGCTAAAAACGAATCTCCTGCCCCTACTGTATCGGCTACCTGAACAGTATATCCTTCGTTCTTACGTAATTCCCCTTCCCATAACAATAAAGCCCCATCTTTTCCTTTTGTTACGCAAATAGAAGCTGTATTGGTTCGGGAAGCTATAAAATGAATATTTTCTTCAAGTGTTATAAAAGGAGACTGTAAAGCTGTCGCAATTTCAAGAATTTCATCATCATTAAATTTTATAAAATCAGCCGCTAACATTAGCCTCTCCAAAATTTCATATGAATAATGCGGTTTTCTTAAATTAACATCAAATACTTTATAAGTATCACTTCGCAATAATAACTCTAAAGATTTTCGGGATACTGCATCCCTGCATGCCAAACTTCCGTATATTAAAACATCAGCATGACTTACTGAGTTTAGGGCAAAATCATTTATCTCAATTTTATCCCAGGCTGCCGGATAATTAATATTGTAAGTGGCTGAGCCGCTTTTATCCAGAGTTACTTGTACCACGCCTGTCGGAAAGCTATCTGATTGTATAATGCCATCCGTTTTAATTCCTAATGCCTTAACTTCATTGAGAATTTCAGTACCGTCTTCATCCTTACCAACGCTGCTAATAACTGCAGCTTCACAACCCAGACTTTTCATTCGCATGGCCACGTTTAATGGTGCTCCTCCAATTTTTTTTTTGTTATCAAAAACATCCCAAAGAATTTCTCCGAAGGCCACGGCTTTAAGTTTTTTTTCGTTGTTCATCCTATTTTTAACTAAAAATTAGATTTTAAAAATACAACCTATATTTTCAATTTGTTTAAAATCCTTCTTAAAATTATCAATTATAACCATTTACTACTTTATTCCGTACTATTAAAAAAGGCACTAAAGGCAAACTTTAAAACAAAAAAAAGAGGATACCCATTATCTGAATACCCTCTTCTGGTAATTTTAAAATGTAATTAGTTTACTAATACTTTTGCTGTTTTTTGTCCTTCAGCAGATTTTGATTTCACAACATAAATACCTGTATTTAGATCAAAACTTGTATCAGATCCGGTTTTAATTGATTTAACCAAGACTCCACTAATACCGTAAACATCTACTTGTGTATCTGATTTTACATTGGATACGAAAACCAATTTTCCGTTAGAGAAAACATTTGATGCTACATCAACCTGGAAATCATCTACTCCAAGTGCTGGAATAAGAGCTGTAGTGCCAACAGCACCTGTCACTTCAATTTTATAAATATTAATAGACTGATCTCCGTAGATATAAACATTACCATTTACCGTAGCAGCCGGAGTTGTAAGAACAAGATTTTCTGATGAATTAGTAGAACCTAGCGATCCTAAAACGTTAGTTCCATCGGTAACATACAATGTTCTCAAACTTCCACCACCAGTTCTAAACCAAATTTTCACACTGACTAAACCATTTGCAGCAAAATAAAGATAGCGTTGTGTTGGTTTATTAGAAGTTGCGTTTCCACCACCATTTAATTTAAAACGGTTTACAGATGTATATGCATCCGGAGCTGCAAATGGTATAGCACTTGTTTCGATTACAGCAAAAGTTGTAGCTGAACCTGGATATAATCCTAAATTATCTCTAACAACATTTGTAGTTGTAGCTGTTCCTGTAGCTGCCCAAGGTGCTGCATCTCCTCCTAAATCCCAAATGGTTTGTGCATTAATAGATGTAAATGCCGAAAATAGAACAATTGAAGTTAAATAAAGTAATTTTCTTTTCATAATTGATAGTTTTAATAGTTTATATTGTAATCGATTGCATAAAGTTAAATATTTTTTATTAAAAATAAAATTTTATTGCTTTTATTTTATGCATCCTTTTAGAATTAAGTTAATTAATGTTTTATCTATCAAGTTATAAATTACGTTATACAAAAAACAAGCCTAAGAAAAGGTTTTCATAGGCTTGCTTTTTGAATAGTTAAGTTTAGCGATTAATATGTAATAACTTTTACAAATTTTTGACCATCCTCAGCTTTAATTACCACAATCCAAATACCGTTTTGGAATTCAAAGTCAATATCCTGACTTGTTTTGAATGTTTTTACTTTAGTACCTGTAATACTGTAAACAGCCACAGCAGTTTCTGCTTTTACATTTGAAATGGCAATTCGGTTTCTGTATCCAATTACGCTAACAGCAGTTGTAGGTGCACTATTTTTTACCCCTAAACTTTCGTTAGAAATTAATTGCGGTAACGGATCCCAGTTATCACTTCCTTTTGTAAAACTAAAAGTGGTAATAGCTGTATCATCAGTCAATATTGGCGTTGTTAATTTTGTTGACCATGACGCACGAGCAGATGAATTGTTTGCTCCTGAATTTTCTATAGTTCCATATTCGTACATCATTGCAGACTGCCCACTTAACGTGTTATTCCAACCTGCAGGAACTATTAAAGACAGATTTTCACTACCCAGAAAATTAGAAGTCTCGATAGTTGTATTATAAAAAACTACTTCACTTGTATTTGCTGCCCAGGGACGACCAAAATAACCTGGTTTTGCACGATATAAAGAAGCTGTCTCTGTACCCGGAATAGCCGATGTGACTTTACATTCGTACATTAAATACCCTCTTCCTGTAGTTTGTTGAGCGGCTGTAATGTAAGCCTGATCACTGCTGACATCACTGGTATTCATTGACAAATCAGTTTTATAGAAAACCGCATTCATTCCTCCAAAGATATAATCAACCGCTCCCATCATTACTCCTTTGTAAACTACTACTCTGGCTCCTTTTCCTCCATAAAAAGAATCCTGACGGCCAATCACCCTACATTTATTCAATACTACTTTATCGACATTATCAAGAATAGAGATTGCTGCAGCACGCTCTACAAAACTTCTGTTTTGTACCGCAGTATTTCCAATATTAGTAGGACGTGTACCTTTTCCTCCAACAGTCCATTCTACAATAACATCTTCTGATTCTTTTTTAGAAATATATTGATTGAAGGAGTTTTCGAAAATAATATCATTGGCTTCAAAACCATTTGCACTAACGACTACTGTAGCATTCCAGTAAGAGCCATTTGTAGTTCCTGAACCAGCATTTACATAAGACAGTGAACCATTTTCTTTGTTTACTTTTAAAACATCTGCATTCCATTTTTGATTAGACGACATACTGTAATAACTGTAGCCATGACCATAGTACGAAGTTACACGAACTGCATTAGCATCAATATCTACTCCTTTATTTGACAAGGCAATACTTGGTGTAGAATCAGCATTTTTTAAAGTTATATTAGGTTGGCTAATCACTAACATTTCTTCGTAATTACCAGGATCAATCATAATGGTAACACGATCTGTAGCTGTACGTGTCATTTTTGAAACTGCTTCTAATGCTGCATTAATCGTTTTATAAGTTTTATCCGTTCCAACTGTTAGAACCGGACTGTAAGCAGCACTTCCGCCAATAGCTACATTCGTAATATAAGTTGTTGCAGCACCAGAACCGGCAGTAATAGTAACAAAACCATCTGTTGTTCCAGAATAGATATATTCTACGTTTTCAAAAATATTGGTACTGTTACTTGCTGTAGTAATGGCTGTTCCTCCATCTATAGAAAAATCTGCTGAGTAATAATAAGTAACTGTAATTTTATCACCAACTTTCACAGGAACTTTTATAGTGGCTGCCGGTTTAGCCAAAATATGACCTTTAGCTATTTCATTTGTAACTGTACCCGTAAATAACATTCCTTTATAAGATGTAGTAGTTGCATTTATTACTTTATCATCAAAAGACCAATTGCTTACTGGTTTAAAATCTAAAGCTTTTGAAGTTGCTGCTCCATTAACAGTTAGATTAGAAATCAATCCTAAATCAACCGGATAATCATCTAAGCCGCTGTAAGCAATTTTATAAGTCCCATTTCTTAACATAATTCCGAGAACCGAATTAAAATCATACACATACCCGCTTTCATTTAAGTTGGTGAAAGTCAATTTTAAGTTCCCTTTTTGAGTATCATCAAGGTTAGTTGGAATGTTCACACCATAAACTGGTTTTGCCGAAAAAGCAACATCAGCAGTAGTAGCATTCGTAACCATAATAGAATTGGATAAAATTTCGTAATTATTAACTCCAACTCCTGAAACTGTATACTGAACATTTGCTTCTAAATCTACAGAATAAGCTCCGGTAGTAGTATTAATAACCGGTTTAGGCACATACGTTTTATTAGCTGCAGGGTTAGGAGTGTAAACCAAAGTGACTTTAGAAAGATCTGTTCCCAGCCCTGTTACACTTCCTGTTACTGAATACAAATCAACTTTTAAAAGTGAAATATCATAAGTTAAAGCAGCATCTGTAACTGTTAAATAATCACCGTTACTAATAACAAAACCATTTGCATTAAGCAGACTCATTTTATAGGTAAACCCTTCTGGAAGACTTACACTATAGGCACCAGCTGTTACTGGAGCTATCCATGATTTACCTGTAGTACTTGTAAAAACAACGGAATATCCTGCAGGAATTCCGGGAGCCTGAGCAACCTCTAAATTACCTGTTATAGCAGCATAAGAAGCTGGTTTTCTATAAATTCTATAATAATTCCCTTTCCCAGCCAAACAAGTTATTCTAAAATCACCTGCTTGCTTAGCCACAAATTTAGCTAAACTTACTGTTGTCCCAGAGGCTACTACTGGCAGAGATTCAGATTGGGTATTGGTAGTTGTATTGGTCACAACTAATGGATAACTTGCTGTTTCAGTACTAGCCACTATAGTTACTTCGTCATCTTCATTCAACGTCAAAGTAAAAAAACGTGTCGTAGTACTAGCAGCTCCATTACAATAATACCTCGCTGTATACTCTTTATTTGTAGTTCCTAAATTACCTGTTGCATATCTTGTGATAGCTGTATTATCTGTATACAATCTATCAGAGTTTCCCGTCTTCAGTGTTAATACTCCAGAAGTAAGAGTTTGTACTGTTGAATTTGTTAATGTATTTTTAGATGATGCTGTTCCTAATACGATGTCAGTACTATATGTATACCAATTATTTATATCGGCAGCAGTTAATTTGTTATTATACAAATTAGTATCTAATTCTGCACCCCCAAAATCCCAAACATCTGTTTTTTGGGCGTGAGCACACGATACAGCAAGAAGTATCGCTAAAAAAAGCAATCGTAATTTTGTTTTCATAAGTTGTTAATGGGTTAATTAGTAAAATTGGTAAAGTGGTTATTTTCTTAACCGGCTAATTTGTTTATTATGGTTATCATTGAATCCGTTTGTATCAT
>CBFGNY010000169.1:0-9776 GCA_965650235.1 uncultured Flavobacterium sp.
AAGAAGAATATAAATGTAAAGGTAAAATTAAACTTTTATTTCGTGTACACAAATTGTAAGCGAATTTTAAATTTAAAGTTGGTTTGATAATTACAACAGGTTGTATATAATGATATGTTTGACTGTTAAACTGGAAGAAATACAACCACGGCTGTCTAAAAACAAAAGAAGCCGTCTCGACAACGAGACAGCTTCTTTTAATTGCTAAAATAATGAGTTAAAAATACCTGCGAATCTTCCCCAAATATCTATTTAATTTATTTGATTAAGAATTTCGCTTTATACGTTTTCCCCGCTTTATGCAGTATTAAGAAATAAAGCCCGGTTGCTTTTAGGGTCGTGTGAATTTCTTTTGCTGTGCTGTTATTGATTTCCAATTTATTTTGTTTGTACACCAATTTTCCATTCACATCAAAAATATCCAATTCAAAAATCCCATCATCTCCCGACAAGGTCAACGTAAAGGTTCCGTTATTTGGTATTGGTGACATTACTAGACCAGTTTTACCCATAACAGGATTGTCATCTATAGCCAAAGTTGCCTCTACTTTTACCTGTATTGATGTTGTTTTACTACATGATGCAGAAGCAAAATAGGTAAGTGAGAGGTTTTGCATACCTTTTTCTGTCCATTTAATAGTAACAGTATTATTACGCTGCTCTGTAATTTCACCACCTGTTACATTCCAGCTATAACCCTGCATAAAATCAGTTGCCGTGTAGGTCACTGTGGCATTTGCTTCTGATATTATCAGGTCGCCTTTTATTTCTGCAGTACTATTTTCTACAGTTTCTACATTGGCATAAACCACGCCTTTACCTTGTAAACCACTTGATTTTTTACTCAGTTTTGTTAAATCAATTCCAAATGTATGAGCGCCATTCAGTTTTTCAAGGTTTCCAATTTCGAATTCCTTATCAGAAATCTTAGTTAAGGTTACATTTTCATTTGAAACTTTGATCCCTCCTGATTTTATGATTAAGTCCTCTTTCGTAAACTCTGAAGCTGAAATTTCATCCGCAAATTGCACTTGTAGCGCATCGGTTTCTGAACAATTGTTATTTATACTTAAGGGAACAACTGTACAATTTAGATCTACGATATCAATATACGTTTCTACATTTACGGCATCGCTGGCATTTCCGAATTCATCATATACGATTACTTCAAAAGTATTTTTACCAATGTATCCTTTTATCGGAATCAGGAGTTCTTTTGCTGTTTCCTGATTTTGTTTGCTAATCAACGTTTTTCCTGTTGGTGTGACAGCGTATAACTCTACAGTTTGTTTATTTTCTGTAGTTGTTAATGCTATCGATAAATCGGTTCCTGAAGTGATATTATCTGCAGTCGAAATTCCTCTGTCGGGCGTAATGCGCATATGAGTTGGTGCGGAAGGTTTTTCAAATTTCACTTCCCACATGGTACTCGAAGTTGCTATCCCAAAATTACCGGAAGTATCGCTAAATCCGGACTGATCTACTACCAATTTATAACCACCTGCAGTTTGCGTATATTCACCTAAACCTGAAATCAGGTAATGTAAATCATCCTGTTTGGCAACATTTATATTAGCATTTAGGTTTACACTTCCTTTATAAAGCGTGATCCAGTTTTTATCAAAAGCAAGAACTGGCTTGTTTAGGGTTAATAATACATCCGTAACGTTCTGGCTGTGTATAGCACCCTGATATTGCGGAGTGAACGTTTCTACCTCAGGAAGTACAATATCAACTTTCCATTTTTGTGTCTGTGCAATTAATCCTTGTGTATTGTCTTCTGCTTTTATGGATGGTAAATCTACAGAAAGTTCATAATCACCACTTTCTTTATTATACTCGTTCAATCCTACTATCGTATATTTCAAATTATCATCTGTAACCAAAGAGATATTATCTACAGCTTTTCCGTTCAGGGTTAATTTCTCTTTCGTAAACTGAATCGGTTTAACCGGCTTATTGAACATTATTTCTATACTATTTACAGGCTGAGCCTCGATTTGATCTGTTTTAAACTGCACAATTCCAAGTTCTCCTATAATCTGAATCCATGAAATACTTTTACCCTCAACTCCTTCATTATCTTCCAGATCTTTTATTCCGGCACATTGAACAGTAAGTTCATAATAACCAGAAGCAATAGATACTGTTTTGATGTTTAATACATAAGTCGAATCGTTTACTTTACCAATAAAACTATCGTTGAATGGTATTTTATTTCCCTGATGGATTAAGGTAATATTCTGAGCTGTAAATGTGTTCGGGTTGATCGCTTTATTAAAGTTTACCTGAACAGATTCTATTGCTTTTGTTGTTGTGGATGGTAAATTTTCAAACGACTCCACTTTCGGCACATTTGTATTTATAGGTGTATAATACAATGTATAACGCTCTAGTCCTGATATTTTATCAAGGAAATGAAGATTGTTTTCGTACTTAGGTTCCGCTCCGTCTTTTAATGTTACATGTGTCTGCCAGAAGTTTTCTATAGGCAATTCCAGATTATCATTAATTCGAACAACTCTTTCTAGTTTATATTTGTCAGAACCCGGATCAGCTATATTACCATAATTCCAGCCTGTTTTAGAAGAATTCATGGTCAATGTTGTCGTAAGCATACTTGGAGAAATAGCATTCGAAACTGATCCTGTGGCTGCTTTAAACACTTCTTCATTTTCTCCGTTTGAAAAGTAAATCGCATCCGGAGTGTCATTAATATCGGCCATATCATTTACTAAGAAATCCCCAATATTATCATGTCCGTCACCATACACTTTTACGCTCTTAATAAGTTCATGAACATAAGAAGCTTTTATTAGGCTTAAATCTTTATTTCCATAGCTGCTTAAATGCTTTACTTTCAGATCATATTCTACAAAATGCCCTAATAATGAACTGGTGAACCACCATTGTCCTATTGCTGCTTTTTGAGGTTCTATATTTCCAAAATCTACATTAAGTAATCCTAATTGTTTTGGCTCGTTATTGAAATTACTTCCAATTATCTCAAAATCAATCAATAATCCTTTTTTATTTTCAATAATTTCCGGTTGTACAGACTCAACCTGAACATTTTTGGCTATTCCATAACCTTCATTTTTAATTAATAAAGCCATTTCTGCAGGAACAATCGGTTCTATTTTATCAGTAAGCGCATCATCACCTAAAATATCACGCTGCATGAAATAATGCATCACTAAATCCGGGCTTGGATTTACTTCCAGAGTTACAGGATAGAGCTGTGTTGTAACTTTGTCTCCTGTATTTGGATCTGTATAAGATAATGTTCCTCCAAATGAATAGGATTTAGCAACCGTAGGTGCAGCATCTTTGGTTGGAATAAAAATTGCCGTTCCTGCCTTACTGTTTTGCGGACCTACTAGTCCAGTACCACTTAAGAATGCATCTTTATTAATTTGGAATAAATGTGTCTTGTCTTCTCCAGCCTCGTCCTTAATTATCAAATCTAAGTTGATGTCTTTTATCGTATTAGAGTCACTTCCATTGTTTATAGTTAAAGTCCCTTCAAAAGCTTCTCTGGTCATGGTTACTTTCTGAGAGAATTTAACCGTTACAGTTGCACAAACTGAAGATTTGTTTGATCTATCCTCAATGTATTCCTGAATATCTTTTAGATCCTGCTCATACATTTCCGAAGCAGACATAAAACCTCTGTCTTTAGTACGTTTTATTAATAGATCTCGTTTTCTGTCATATTCTTCAAGGTCATTTTTATTGACAATATTTGGATATTCTGCAGTTGGGGCATTTATATTTTTGCTCCAGGCTTCTAAGGTTTTATTCCATCTATTGCAAAAATTATCAATTTCCTGGCTTGTTATGTCAGTAGCGGCAAGATTAACTTTGATTCGTGCAATATCTGAAGAAGAAAAAGATTTTTCTGAATCAAGATTTACTGCTACTTCTTTCATAAAATCATGAAAATTAACGCTTTCTAATAATCGGTCATTACCTAAATATGCAACAACCCTATCCGTTAAGGCTTCCTGGCCGTTACCAATTATATTCATATCATTATACATCAAATCTATAAAATCATTGCTATTGGCTTTCTTTGAAGATGTCATACTGTCATAACAAGTATATAATGCAGCTGCGATACCAACAGGGCATCCTATTGCTTTTTTAGGTATACAGGCGACTGCTGAAACAAAAGCCATCATCCCTGTATTTGAAGTTGCCAATGAAATTAAGCAACTTGCAACACCTATTGCTGGTCCTCCTAAACACCCTCCTGCTGCAGAGGCTACCGAAACCAAGCACGGATAATCGCAAATGTTTGGAAGTGCTGTTATAATATTTCCAAATGCATTTCCTATAGGGATCAATGGACCAAAACCTCCTCCGTTAAAATTAGGGATTCCTCCAGCCACTGGCGGATTTGATGGCGTCGTACAGGTTAGTACATAGTAAGGCTTAAAAGCAGCGGCATCTTTCTCACTGTCACAAACATATGTTCCTTTTGTTATTAGGTTATAGGTACAATTTTGATTAGAATTGGCACTTTTTCCAGTTGAAACTGTTCTTGTAATAAGTACAGGGACAATAATCGTAGATTTTGCATTTAATACATCCAGTTTATCAATCATCAGTTTGAACTTATAATCTCCCTGACTGTCTACATTAAAAGTTACTTTTGATAATGCAATCAAGCCATGATTCGTTACGGTTGCATAACTCATTCTGCTTTCTCCCGGGTTTAAATTTAAAACCGGATCATCAATATCAATAACAATTACCGGCTTTGGCACGTTTGTTTCAAATTTAACAATCAGATCAGATTGATACTCATCCTGAATTTCAGTAGGTTTTACAACCCATTCATAACTAACAGCCTGATAGGAAATAAATACTCTTTGTGTAGTAACTTTCCCCGGATCTACCAATATGTTATTTTGATACGATTCATGCTTATCAGCTGTAACAGTTACGGTATAATAACCTTCCGGAATTTGTGGTGTTGAGAATAATCCATTTTCATCAGTAATTCCTTCAGCAACAATAGCTCCTGAGAAAGGATGGCGAACAATCACTTTTGCTCCCTGAAGGTGTGGTGCTCTTTCTGTGTTATAAGTGTATTCGTCTACTACATCAATCAATAAAGATCCTGTTACTTCTGAAACTGTCTCAATTTTAAAAGGAACAGTTATACCGCCGCCATTTAAAGGATTTAAAGCCAGGCTTCCTGATAACGGAACATTAAGTTGTTGCTTGTCTGTAGGCGCTAATTCGAGTATTATTTTTACAGATTCATTTGGTGCTATTTTATCTATAACGGCTGCACTTTTTAACTTCATCCATTCAAGTGCCGGCAATTCTTCTTTCACTTTTTCAGCAGGATCTGCCCCGCCGTTGTGAACTGTCAATTCATAAAAACGAGAACCTCCCTTAATCATTGTGGTATTTATGCTTACTGGATTCGCAAGTAATTTTGGAGTTTGTGCCTTAGCATGATAATACGCTAAAATGGGTAATTTTGCTCCTTCATCAGAAGTAATATTAAAATTGATCTGATAGTACTTTTCTTCTGCCGAAGGTGTATCTGCCAGGATTGTATATTTTAGTACAGCTTCCTGGCCAGCTGCCAATGTCAACGACTCTGTCTGAATTGCAAAACCAGCGTCTGATGGCAATTCTATTTTTACATTCGTTAAAGCAGTTTTACTATTATTTTTTAATTTAAATTCTCCTTTAAACGGTACTTGGGTTACTACTTCCCATTTTAAATAATCCGAAGGCTTGTTTGTCCATTCAAAACCAACAATATCAAATTCTGCCTGAACTCCATTTTTTGTTCCCGGATATCCTGCACTTACAGTATAATGCCCGCTTTCTGCCTGTAAAGGTTCAAAATCGTATGCAAAATTTCCGGCAGCATTTGTTGTAACTAAAAAGGTACGAACAAAACCTTCATTCGAAATGGTAATTTCGACATCCTTGTTTGCAGCTGCCGTATTATTCGACATTTTAGCTGATCCCGTTATACTAACCAATTCACCTGATTTGTAAACCGATTTTCCAACTGTTGCTGTTGCAGCATAACTGGATAATAATTTTATTGTAGAAAATGACAAATTATTAGTATAGGACAATTCATTTATCTTTTGATCTGTATTGAGAGCAACTACTAAAAAATAATCGCCCGCTACTTGCGGAAGCTTTATTGATTTTACTACACTTATATTTTTTCCGTTTTCGATATCATCATCGATTTGTGAAGTTGTTATAAGAGTTGCATTCTTTGTTGACTGATCTTTAGAAAGATAATATTCCATTTTTGAACCTTTTGGCAAAACGGCAAAACCCTGGTTTGCAATAGAGGTTGTAACTTCTATAATATCTTCCCCATTTGCTTGTGCCAATGTGTTTACTGCTGTAACAACTGCATCAGGCTTATTTTGGTCAGTCACTAAAATCCAGGAAAAGCCAGTACTGTAATTAGCAGCTTCTGCCTGAATACGCACTGTTTGATCACCTGTTTTAGTAGCATCGATAATGGTATTTATAGCAACTTCTGTGCTTTTACTGCCTACAGGAATTGTTACTTCGGCAGGGATTGAAACGATTGTAGGAGAATCAGAGGACAACTTCACTAAAATTGCTGTTGATGTATCAACAGTATTTCTTTCAATTGTAATTTTTGCAGCATTTTCGATTCCGGCTTTCACTGTTGACGGATTTGCTTTTACCGTCAATGCCGGACCATTACTGTCCAAAATTGTAATGTCTTTGCTTAATGAACTCCCTTCGCTTCCTGCAGGAACAGTACAATTACATGAAGAAATATAAACTTCAGCAGCCACATTTACCGTTTTTGTGCCATCGACAATGCCATTATTTACAGCTCCAATATTAAATTTCTTCTGATTTACATTAGCAGGAAAGTCAATAACATCAGGAAGTATCAAAACATTTGCAATGTTTGCTTTTAAGCGTATTGCTGTACTAATATCAGATTTATCCAATCGCTTAATTGTGGCATAAGTGGCATAAACTCCATCTCCTTTTGAAATAGTTTCGGGTGCAATTTCCAATTCAAAAGTCGGAATATTAGAGCTTTTTAAAGTAATCTCTGTATTTCCTGCCTGAAAACCTTCGGCCCGTAAAATTAATTTACCAATTACTGTTGGTTCAGGAACTTTATTGTTTTTAACTGTAATAGTAAACGAAGTGGTTTTACTTCCTGCTGGTAATACAACTTCTGCTGGAACCGTCCAACGCGAATTTTGATCTGCCGTAATAATAAATTTGGTGTCTTTTGTTTTTGCAAAATCAGTTTCTAAAGTCACAGTAATAATTTCTCCATCTGTTGCAGCAACTTTTGAAGGCGTTAAGGTAACTACGGAAAATTCGTTATCAATGATTTCAATATTATCTGCGACTGAAGGGTAATCATTTCCGGAAACCGAAAGCGCTATGGTTCTGTTTCCGTCTGTGATAGCATTATCTACAGGTTTAATGTAAAAAACTACCGAAGATTGGTCTTTTAGTATTTTAACATTTGCATCTAACGAAAGTTGTGCAATGGGAGTTGTTGAAAGTGAAAATGTTTTGTCCAGACTCCTGTCGCCACTCTGGGTTAATGTTGCCCTGATAACTTCTGTCGAATTTTCATCTATACTTTTTTTATCCAAAGTCAGATACAAAAGTTTTTCAAGCACAATAGCAATCGCAGCAGTAATTTTATTGTTATTTTTTAATGCTTCAGGTTCTTTTACGGCTGTATTGGCTACAATATTGATTTTGATTTTTACATTGCCTTCAATTCCTAAAACTTTTGGGAGATTAAAAGTGGCGCTTCGGCTCACGGATTTCTTTTTATCCAAATCCTCATTATACGAAACTGTTCCAAGATTATATTCTAATCCGGTTTGCTCAGAAACAATACTCACCTGCTCTACCCATCCGCCAGAGGCAATACGTTCTCCAATATTATCTACGCCCCATGAAACGTTGATTTTTCCGCCTGGGCTAATGTTAGTTTCGTTTGATGTTATACCTGAAATCGTTAAATCAGGAAATTGAGCTGTTGCGATATTAAGAATCCCGTTTGTATGATTCGAACCTATGTCGACCGCGTTTTTAGAACTTAATACAACTTTTGACAAGCTTAAATTATGAGTTTGTCCCGAAGTATAATTCAACGGAATCTCAATTGGGATTTCTAATAAACCACCATTGTTTCCTTTAAAAGAATTACTTGTCAGCGAAAGGACTATAAAATGATAATTTCGTGGATTATTATTTTCGATATTGACATAAATAGCATGGTCCCCTTTTCGGCTTTCCAGAATTTTAGCCTCTTTTTCACTTACAATTAATCCCTGAGGAACAGTTAAAGTAAACTCTGCTCCCACTACTTCCTCGGCATTAGCCAAATCAATAGTGATAGTTGCTTTTTCGCCTGGTCCGGCTGATGTATTTATTACTTTCAAACTATTTTGAGCCTGTATAAATGTCCCCAGAAAAAGGAAGATAAACACCAAAAATGATTTTATTTTCATTGTTTTTAATTTGTTAGCTATCATTATAATAAGTTTATTGTATTAACATTTTTCCTTTTAAAACTACTGAGCCTGCCGAAGTCTGGACTTCAATAGTATAAATATAAACTCCCGAAGAAAGATCATTCTTAAAGAAGTCTAATTCATGATTTCCTTCTGAAGTTTCAAGATCTGATTGCACACGCACAACACGTCCATGAAGATCAAAAACTTTCAGCGTAGCTTTATCTGCCTTTTCAGATAAATGATATTTGATAGCGGTTTGATCCTTAAATGGGTTCGGGAAATTTAAAATTTTGTCTGTTTTATCCAGATTTATATCAGGATTGTCAATGCCTAAAGTTCCTTTTGAAATTTTATAGCTCAATTCCTCTGCATTTTCATTGGCAATCATGGCAGAAACTACCTCAGCTTGAGCAGCAACTTTGGCAATCGCCTGTTTGCCGGACAGAAATTTATCCATAGTAAAACCAACGATACTTATTTCTCCTTCATGTTCTGCAACAGAAACGGTGTATCCTGCATTAGACAATACTTCTTCTACTTCGTTTTTATTCACTTCTTTTAAACGAATGTCAAATGCTGCTGTCGAACCCGACTGATTGTCAATGTACAAAGTATTATCTTCAATACTTACAATAACATCTGTTGCATTTACTGCTGCAGGACGTTTGGTATTGGCCGGTCTTTCTTGTGATCCGCTTTGAATTTTATTGATCAATAAGATGATATCCAGAAGGTTTAAGTTTTTGTCTTTATTGAGGTCTGCCGCACCGTAGTTAAAAAACTTAGGTTTTTGGCTCAAAGTGTAATTCAAAGAAGACTGAATATCCAGAATATTAACAATTCCGTCTAAATTCGAATCCCCATCTCTATAGGTTATAGTATAGGTCAGAACACTATTTCTGGCAGATCCTGCAATTTGTCTCAATTCAAGAGTTTGGTTGTTCGGCACATTCCATTCGCTTAATATATTGGTCAGCTTAATACCATCTTCAGGAACCGTAACCATCTGAAAATAGTCTTTTAATGTCATATTGTACGATTGTGTTGCACTAAACAAAGAATTGACATGATCGTAATGATTGATTTTTTGATCTTTTAAAACCGCATTCAATGTTAATGGCAGCTCGCCAAAATTAATTTTCTGACGGTCAATTTTAAAATTCACAGTTGCTGAAAAAGCCGCATCGATACCTGTCAGTTCATTTTCTGAAAGATCAACCGTTTTTAGTTTTATTACTTTTGATA
>CBFGNY010000170.1:0-9728 GCA_965650235.1 uncultured Flavobacterium sp.
CTGAAGGAAGTATTTTAATCGAAGATCCTAGTGGAAGTACTTATTTGATGGACGGCCAGGGAAATATTGAAATGAATGCCCCAAAGAATTTCACTTTAAAGGCAGGAGAGAATGTTAATATTTCTGCTGGAAAGAATGTTTCAGTTAGTGCAGGTGAAAATATGGATAATTCTGCAAATAAAGATATAACACAAATTGCAGGTCATGATATTAACCAAAATGCCACAGGAAATTTCATAGAGAGTGCTAATAATAAAACTGAAATTATAGAAGGGAAATATATTCGAAGTTCACTAGAATCTACTCAACATGCAGAAGAGCTAACTGCATTTAGTACAAAAGAAAATATGCTTTTAGAAAGCAGTCAGAAGACGGTGGAAGTGAATAGTGCTGAAAAATCAAATATATTTTAATATGTTAAAAACTATATGACAATTAATAAAACAGCTAAAAATCTATATATTAGAATAAAGGATAACTACCTTACTCAAAGTCAAACCTTTTTGGAAACATCCGAAAAGATTGAAATAGTAGCTACAAAAGGAAACTTGATTTTGAATTCCAATAAAAAAGTTCAAATAAAAGGAAATAAATAGAGATATGGCAAATGTTGAGTTTGGAAAACCGAGATTTCAAACACCTGTAATGAATGAAGATAATATATCAGAAGTTACTGCGGTGCATTTTGCTAAAAGAATACTAACCCCTGTTTATGAAAATACTGAAGAGGTTATTATAGCAAAAAAAGGAGAAAATAAAAAAAAGATAAAAGCACGATTTGTCACAGAGCAGAAAATAAAGAAGGAGGACTTAGTTAATTATGTGCCCGAAACAGCTTTTGAAAAAGCTAAAGGAGGAGAAAAAGTGACAATCACTTATAAAAAGAAAGTAAGGGATTCAATCTCGTTTAAAAAAATCATAAAAGCCAAGATAAAAGAAAAAGTTTGGGTAGTTGCAACTTGTAATGGAACAACAGGAAAACTATCTGTTGAAATCAATGAAAACAAACTTGCTAATACTGAAGCAGTTTATGATAATCCTGTGAAATTTTTGGTTGATGAAGAGGAAAAGACAAAAATTGAGTTTGAAATTTATAAAGATATAATTGTCACTAATACTTATGCTAAAGAAATTACGCTTCAGCCCAAAAGTAAAGAAGATGTAAAAGCTCTTATAGATAAATTTGATAAGCGAACAGATAAAAATGCTTTTCTGTACATTAAAACGGAAACAATTGACCCAACATATGAAATAAAGATTTTTGAAGAGAATAAAGAATTTATAAACAAAGATGGGGAAAGGTTGGAAATTTTAGGAACTCCTTGCTATTGTAATAGAGATATAGAAGTTGATGAGATATTAAATTTAATTTATCATTTAAGAGATAAACAAAGTTATAAAAGTGAACGTGATGCATTCTTTAATAAAGGAGGTGAATATATTTCTTCAATAAGAATTTCTAGCGGAAAGCTAATAGATAATAAAGAAAAGATAAAATTGTTTATCAATGAAATGAATGCTATGTTTAAAAAGTTTAAAATTAATACATGTAAAAGAAAAATCCATTTTATTGGACAAATGTATTTAGAAACTATTAGCTTTAGATATACATATGAAAGTAGAGCAGAGGTGCCAAGCAATTATAAAGGTGGAGTTGATTTTCAAGGAAGAGGTATGAAACAAATTACGCATGATTATAACTATTTGGCATATTATGATTATATCAATTCTACAACACATTCTACAACATATATGAAACAGAGAGTAGGTTATGAAAGTGTGGGAGATTGTGCAAAAAACAGAAAAAAAGCTAACGAATTAGGTTTGGATGATAAATTTTATGAAGATTTAAAAACATTCGCAAAAAAGCTTTCTGAAAACTTATTTCATTCATTTAATTCTGCTGGTTGGTTTTCAACGGTTTATAATTCAAGTACAATATCTGCAATGGACGGTGGTCTTAAGGATCAAGATATTGAAAAAGTTACCAAGGCAATTAATGGGGGATTAAATAATATTGCAGAAAGAAAAGATTACACAAATTGGACTAAAGAATTTTTTAAATATGATACTGAATGTATAAACAAATAATATTAATTATTCTATTAGTTAATCAACTAATAAATGCACAAGAAAAAACAAATAAGACGCTGGTTTATAATAAATCTAAAATAGTTGGTTTTTTATATGGTGATACTAAATTGAAAAATTGTGAAGGATGCTATGTATTAGACAGTCTTAAGATTTTCAATCAGCTAATTATAATTAAATCAGAAGCATTAGTAATTGAAAATGGAGAAAACGAAAAACAGATTACTAAATTATATACAATAGAAAAAATAAAAGAAGGAAATGAATTTATAATTTTGCTTAATAACACTATGAATTCAACTTCTCATTCATTATATATTAAAAATATTAATGGCAAAATATTTATTCATAAATTATATAGTTATAGTAGTTCATCGACCAAAGTAAAAATAGGAAAAGATGATTACACCGACTACCCTTCAAACTATGTTTGTATAAAAAAGCTTAACAAGAAGATTTTAAATGACATATTAACTATTGATGATTTATTTAAATATGATCAAAAGATAGAATGTTTTCATTGTCCAACAAGAAATACTTTAAAAGAATGCATGGAAATAAAGAAGAGAAATAAAAAATTTAATTGGAATTAGTGTGAATATCAAATCTGCTATCATAATATCGCATATTAGTTATTCTTTGTTTTTTCTACAAAATAAAGATTTAGCTAAATATGCTCTTTCGCAGAATAAGTAGTGACTATGAATTAGTCTTTCTAAAAATATAATAAAGATTATAACTTGTATTCAAATCCTAGAATATTATATAAAGGCAAATTAAAATTAGTTTCAGGTTTTGACGAAAATAATTATAGTGGAGCAAAAATAAATATATCAAAAAACAAAAAGTATTTTGTTCTGGATGATATTATTAAAGGTTATGTATATGTGCAAAATGACAGTATTCTACATGAAAATTATAATTGTGTAATTATTGATATTAAAAATTCAAAATAGTTTATAGAATGCAATCTGATTGTGGAGGGAAATGGAATAAAAAAAATCAATGGGTTTACAATAATGAAATTTTATTTTGAAAACATGAAAAATGGATATAAAGTATTAGATTTTATATTCAATAAAACTAAATATTAAAATACGTTCCAACTAACAATAAAAATGAGACAAGAAAGAATAAAAGACAGAGTATTAAAAAGAGCGGCCAGATCATGGGGATTTTCAGATACAGAGATGGAAACCTCTTTTGATCCTGTTGTATCCATGATGTTAAATGCATTATCGTATGAGTTGGAAAAAGTAGCTCATGAACTGGAAAATTCACAGACACGTGTTGTAGAAAGAGTTTTGGAAATTATGTTTCCGGAAGTTGCATCTGGCGCTAAACCTGCAAGAGCCATTATGCATGCTTTTCCAATAGAAAATAACATGAAAATCTCACTACACAATCAAATGACTGTGAGCAGGAGAATTCATAATATTTATAATCCGTTAGCACCTATAACCAAAGAAATTTCCCTTTCTCCAACCTTAGAAGTAAAATTATCTACTTCAGAAATAAAATATATCGCTTACGAAAGAAACCTTTATGAAGTATCTAATCTCTTTTACAAAGATGCTGTTCGTGATTATAAAAATACTTTGCCATCTGGAGAGGTTTTTTTAGGTATAGAATTAAATGATGATTCTGCATTTGAACTTGAAGATTTAATGTTGTACATCGATATTAAAAACACCCATCAAAGAGAGATGTTTCACTATTATTTAAAACAGATGAAATGTTTTCACGATGATGTAGAAATTAAGGTCAGCGAAGGTTATAATGTTCCTGTAGAGAGTATTGATGTAGAGAATATAATCAATCGTAATTATACTCATCTTAGCGAAACAATGCAGCAAGTAAATGAGTTTTACCATGATAATTTTTATACGCTAAAAGGAATATTAAAGCATAAAGACATAAATAAATATAGTGCAGAGTATAAATATTTTGAAGAGGTAACGAATAACAATGCTAATCCTGTTATCTGGGTTAAAATGATATTTCCGGAATCATTAATTCCTCAAATATTAGACAATGTATCTTTTGCTACAAATTGTTTTCCTGTCATTAATAAAAAGAGACATTCAATAATTAAGACACTTGGCAGTTTTTTATCTTATGTAGCTTTAGATACTGATGACAACATATTTTTAGATTTAGATACGGTTGCAGATGCATTAAACAATCATTATGAGATTAAGGAGTTTAATGATGGTGTTCTTGAAGAAGGAAATGCCGTAGTCAGGACTGGAGGAGTTTCCAGATTTGATTCCAGAAGTGCCTCTGAATTACTTCAGAATGTGCTGGATTTAATAAAAGATGAAAGTTCTTCATTCTCCGGTTTAGGTAAAGATTTTATGAATAGCTCATTGGTAGAGATTAATCAACTGCTGGCTTCGGTTGAGCAACAAGCCAAAGAAAGCAGTTTCTCAAAAAACAACGATCCATACCTCATGATCAAACCAAAAATTGATGAAACAATTGGTAAATCATTTGTAATAAATTATTGGTCTACCTGTGCAGAGGAAGGCAATGATATCAAGGCAGGAACTTTTTTGGAATCCAAAGATGATTTGTTTTTTGTAAGCAAAACCATTACGTTAATGACAAATACGGTTGGAGGTGTGAACAAACAAAATAATAAAGATCGTATTTTGGCATATCGCAATTCTTTATTGACGAGAGGCAGAATTGTAACTTTTGCCGATATAAAAGCATTTAGCTTTAATCATTTTAAGAGTTATATTAATGAGGTAAAGATTGAAAAAGGGACAGCTAAAGAAATTTCGGTTAAAGCAGGTTTTAGCAGAACTGTAGATATCCATATAAAAACTAACCACAATGAAAAAGAATCCTTATCCGTAACGGAATGGGATTACTTATGTGAAAGTTTTATGAAACACTTAAAAAATAAATCCTCTAATGTATTTCCGTACAGGTTATTTATAGAAAATTAGCCATTTGGCATGAATAACCTGAACTCGTTTATTAATTTTTAAGAAGAATAAGGTATTTTTCAGTAGGCATAGTTCCGTTTTTCGTTACAATCTTCTATGCCGAACCACGGCATAAAAGGATTTCCACTTCAAACGAAGTTCACTAAACTCCGATTAAAATAAAAATTAAAGTGAAGTAATCAGACTAAAATGGAACATTTTACATTTTTATAAGCATTAAAGAAACAAGTATCCTAAGTTTATAACCAACGGTTTTAAAAGGCACAAGTAATACTAATCGAATTAGGATTAATTACGAATCCGAATCCATTTTCCATTTGTAAAAATGAATATCGATGCAATTGGATTACAATTGTTAAAATTTTGGAATAAAAAAGCATGACTTTTACATCATGCTTTTTTTGGTTATTATTGGTTGGTTTTAAAATGATCTTATTTCTTCAAACGTATTGCCTTGGTGCATATTACCGGTGGTAAATCCTTTTTTAAACCACTGCATCCTTTGCTCAGAGGTACCGTGTGTAAAGGAGTCAGGTACAATTTGTCCTTGCATTTTGCTTTGTATGGCATCATCGCCAACAGCATTGGCGGCACTAAGCGCTTCTTCAATATCTCCGGTATCAAGGTTTGCCTTATTATAATGGGTCCACACACCGGCATAAAAATCTGCTTGCAGTTCTAAAGCTACAGATAGTTTATTGGCCTCCGCTTCACTTTTTCCTTCCTGCGCTTCACGCATTTTAGCTGAGGTTCCCAACAGGGTTTGTATATGATGGCCAATTTCGTGGGCAATAACATAGGCTATGGCAAAATCGCCGCCCTTTGCGCCAAACTTGGTCTTAAGTTCCTCAAAAAAAGCGAGATCCATATATACCTTTTGATCGCCCGGACAGTAAAAAGGACCTGATGCCGAGGAGGCACCCCCACAAGCCGTTTGCACTGATCCTCTAAATAAAACCAGCTTTGGTGCCTCATAGGTCATATTGTTTTCAGCAAAGATTTTGCCCCAGATATCTTCAGTATCAGCGAGTATAACCCGTACAAAATTTCCCATTTGTTCATCTTCCTTACTTAGAGGGGCTGCTGCCTCAGTTTGTTGTTGACCGCCTTGAAGCTGTTCTAAAACAGATCCTACAGTTTGGCCGGTTTCACCACCAAAGACATTCAGCAACAAAATAATGATACCAATAACGCCGCCTCCCAGAACTGCTTTTCCGCCAGAAAGGCCTCTCCTGTCTTCAACATTGTCACTTTGTCTTCTGCCTAGCCATTTCATAAAAAGAATGTATTTAAGTTAATTAGGTATTTTGTCGAACACGAATTTATATTTTTTTTAGAACAAATGGTTAAATAAAACAAAAAATTATTTCAGCCATTTTAGGAGGGTCTCTTCCACAGAACCTTTCATGATCGGTTTCGGGATATAATCGTTCATTCCGGAGGCGATACATTTATTTCGTTCTTCCTGTTCAGTGCCAGCAGTCACGGCAATAATAGGGATTTGTTTTCCTTTTGTAGAGTTTCGTATGGCTAAGGCCGCTTCGTAACCATTGATGACTGGCATCTGGATATCCATAAAAATAAGGTCAGGAGTGATTCTCTCAAATTCTTTTATAGCCTCATAACCATTTTCGCACTCATAAATTAAAGCATCGCAGTAAAGGTTTTTGATAATCGTTTTTAAGAGCAGCATGTTTACTTTATTGTCCTCCGCAATCAAAAAAGTAAATTTAGTAGTGTTTAGATTGTTTGCTAGTAGGCTCTTTTCAGGGTCAAAAGTATTAAAATCAGTTTTAGGACTTTCGTCTGTTTGCTGGTCACTGGTTTTAAGGGTCAGATCAAAATAAAAAGTACTTCCCACATCTATTTGGCTTTTAAGCTGCAGGCGGCTTTCCATCAGTGCTAATAATTGGTTGGAAATAGTAAGGCCTAGTCCTGTTCCGCCAAATTTTCGGGTGGTAGAGCTGTCTTCTTGCGAAAAAGCCTTAAAGATTTTCTTCTGGTTCTGCTTTAAGATTCCGATACCGGTATCAATTACAGAAAACCGAATGACGCAGATATCGTGCTCCTTTTTTTCTAAAACCGAAACATTCACAGTAATCGAACCCTGATGGGTGAATTTTACAGCATTCGATAATAAATTAATTAAAATTTGTTTAAGCCTGACAATATCGGTCCAGATATATTGGGGTACGTCAGGAGCTATCTTAAGTTCAAGTTGCAGGGCTTTTAAATTGGATTCATATAAAATAAGGTCAAATACCTGGCTTAATATTTTGTTGATGTCATACAGGTCAATAAATAAATCGAGTTTTCCGGCTTCAATTTTAGAAAAATCAAGTATGTCATTTATAATTTCTAATAAGGAATGGGCTGATTGATTAATTGTAGTCATGTACTTCTCCTGAATTGCTGCAAGTTCAGTTTTCATGAGTAAATCAGTAAAGCCAATAATGCCATTAAGTGGCGTTCTGATTTCATGCGACATATTGGCCAGGAAATCCGATTTTGATTTATTGGCTGCTTCAGCAAGTTGTTTTGCTTTTATGGCATCTTCTGTTTGTTTTTTATTGGTAATGTCAAAATATATTCCGCCAACAAATTCAATTTCATCTTCTTTTTTTATAACGTCGCCAAATTCTTCGATCCAGATATATTCACCGGTTTTTCTCTTAATCCGATACGTATTGTGCAGTGCTTTTCCGTTTTTTAAGTTTTGAAGCTGGCTGTCAATAACTTCATCTTTGTCTTCGGGATGAATGAGCGATAAAAAGGAAAGGCTGTTTTCAAGAAATTCGATTTTTGAATAGCCCGTCAGATTTAAAATTTGGTCATTTAGGAATATTTTAGAAGAAAGTGCATCAAATTTAGACAGGTAAACCGTACCGGGAATATTATTGGCGATTAATTTGAACTTCTCCTCGCTTTCAATAATTCTGGTGTGGTTTCGGTTTCGTTCCAAAGCTGATGAAATATTATTGGCAAGGGTTTGAAAAATGTAAATTTCTTCCTCAGACCACTTGTGCTCATTATGGCAGTCATCAAAACCAATAAATCCGCTAAAAACATCATGAACATACAAAGGCAGTATTAATATCGATTTGATATTATGTTTAAGAAGCAATTTTTTAAAAAAGGTATCTCCAAGTTGCCGGGTAAGCGTATTAAGGATTTTTTTGTTGTTGGCTTTTTCAATTATTTCTTGTAAATCAGCTTCCGTAAATTTTTGGAGAATGATGTTTTCATTCGCATTTACTTCCTTTGACCATTTGTATTTTTGACTGATGGTATTGGTCTCAAAATCTTTTTCATAATAATAAATGTGGTCTGCATGTGCTGCTTTTCCAATGATATTATAGGTTTCCTGAAACATTTCTTCAGTACTCTTGCTCAATAAAAATTTCTCGGTACAAAGTGCTAACGCAGAGAGTAATTGACTTTTAAATTCTAATTTCCTTTCTGCTTTTAAACGCATTTGCGATGAAATCGCCAGCGAGATAACGTCTGCAATTGTACGCGCATAATTAATATCCTCATTATCCCATTCTCTTTTTATCTGGGTACTCTCAAAACAGACTACCCCTACCAGTTTTCCACTAAAAAATACAGGAACATCCAGCATCGATAGGATTCTGTTTTTAATGAAATAAGTTTTTTGAAACTCGGAGGTTTCAAGTTTGTTAAAAACATCACTGGCATTTATGATTGCCTTGTTTTTTAACGTTTCAAAATAAATAGGGTAGGATGCTTTATCAAGGGGGTTTTTGTAATAAGAATCGTTTTCATCTTTGCTGTAAATATTTTTGCAGATAATGGTATCATTGAGATATTTCCAAAAACTGATTCTGTTTGCTTTCGATACAGCAGCCTCTTCGATAATAAAATCAATAACACTGCTTATGCTGTCATAATGGCTAAAATTAGTAGTGGATAATTTTTTGGTAGAAGTATTATAGGACTCAATTTTTTCAAGCCTAGTTCTTTTTTCATTTTCATTATTTTTCAGTTCGCTAATATCCCTTGCGATACCTGCAAAACCTATAGTCTGTCCGGAATCATTTTTGCGGATGATTACCTTTTGGGAAATCCAAATGGCATCGCCGTTTTTCTTTAAAATCGGAAACTCAATGGTATCGTGGTTAAAATCTTTTTCTTCAAGGTTTTTATAAAAATCGGCAACCTTTTTTCGGTATTCAGGATGGATGAAATAGGCATAATTTTTTGAAATAACCTCTTTTTCAGCATATTCCAACACAGAAAAAGCAAATTCATTGATAAAAGTAAAATGACCTTCGGTGTCAATTTCAAAAATAATATCGGCCGCTGTCTGAATCAGGTTTTTATATTGGTCCTGTATTTTAATTTGCTCCGTAATATCTTGTCCGATGCCTATTATCAAATCCTCCGAAAATCTTTTATCTTTCCATTGGATGGATCTGTATTCACCATTTTTGCATCTTAGTTTTCGGGTATATAAAACATTGTCCTGATAGTTGTCTAAAAACTGCTGACCACTAAAAAAAGCGTCTTCTGTGAGGTTCCAAAAATGCATTCCCATAACTTCTTCGGAGGTGTATCCGAGTATCTCGTTGATGGAATCGCTGCAAAAAATCACTTCTCCTTTTTTATTGCAGGCAATGGTAAGCGAGCTTCCTTTATGCACAATTTCATTGGTAAATC
>CBFGNY010000171.1:0-9664 GCA_965650235.1 uncultured Flavobacterium sp.
GTTGATATCGGTCCATTCGCTCAGCACAATCGGAATTGTGGGAAGATCGTCTATTCCCTGGCGGAAATTCGGATCGGAGTTTCGTTTGTTCATCACAAAAGATCCATACATTCCTATTTGTTCCTGCAATCCCGAGTGGCTATGGTACCAATGGGTCCCATGCTGCCTGATGGGAAAAGAATATTTGTAGGTACTGTGCGCTTTTATAGGCATTTGGGTAAGGTTAGGCACTCCATCTTCTTTATTGGGTAGAAACAAACCATGCCAGTGTAATGAGGTTTCTTCGTCAAGTTCATTATGGACATAAATTTCTGCGGTATCACCTTCTGTAAAGGTTAATGTAGGCATTGGTATCTGGCCATTTACCGCTATTGCTCTTTTTGATTTCCCTGAAAAATTTACCACCGTATCGCGAACATATAAATCGTACCTTACAACTTTAGGCGGCTCATCTTTTACCATCATTTTTTTTACTGGGGGATCTACTGTTTTCTTTTCCATGTTTGTCATATCATGCGCCTGGTGCCTGTCGACCTTATCCGTAGCGGAAGATTTACCCTTTTTAGGCATTTCCTCTTTAACAGGAGTTGCAGCTTTAGGTTTTGTGCCTGCTTTCGGCTGAGTTGTTTTAGCCTTTGCTTTTACTAATGCCATGCCGCATTTTGGGCATTTTCCCGGTTTGGATTCATGGATATCGGGATGCATTGGACAGGTATAGGTAGTGGGATTTGACTCTTCTTTTGCTGGCTTTTTATCCATTTGCATTGTTTTCATGTCCTGGGCCTGAATTAAAACAGGAAGCATTATAAATACTAGTATTGTCAGTATATTTTTCATATTGTTTTTTAATAAATATTACTGTATTATTTTTTTTTCATCTCTTTCAACTTGGCTTTCATCTGTGCAATTTCATTCTGTTGAGCTTTTATAATGTCTTGGGCAAGCTGGCTTACTTCCGGATCTTGAAGAGAAGCCTCTTTAGCCATCAGGATTGCTGCTGCATGGTGTGGTATCATTGATTTTAAGAATTGTTTATCATCAACAGTTGCCTGCTGTCTGATGCAGGAAAAAAAAAGGATTGCAGCAAGGCTGCCTGTGGTAAGTAATACCAGGTTCCATTTTTTATTCATATACATACTGCCCATTACAATAATCTCAATTATGAGCATTGGCATAGTCATTAGTGCTGCCATGTAAAATTGGTTTATATTAGGAATGACATTAGCAAAAATATCGACCATTGAATACATTAGGACGTACATAGAAATAAATGACAATACGATCATAAGAGCTAATTTTTTGTACATTTTGGAGTTTACCTCTTTTGAATGTTGCTGTGTTGCGTGTTCCATTTTCATATTTTTTAGCTTTAAAAATTATTTTGATTAATCGATTTCCCAGCAAAACAAGTCTAATGTGCTACAACATAGTATTGGCTTTAATGACAGGGATTCTTTCTGTGCCTGTATTTTTCAATAGGATATTGTAACAGCAGTTATTTATTTGCTTTTAAGTAATAATTCCCATTCTATGATTTGTTTTTTTAATTTTTCGGCACTTTTCATTTTTTTCTTCTCCGCGATGACTAGAGCTTTTTTTGCGGCTGCAATAGCATTGGGGTAATCCTTTAGGCCTACAGATAGTTTTTGTCTCAAGCTGGGATAATAAAAATTTTCCGGATCTAATTTTTCAGCTTCAAGTAGCCAGGCTATGGCCTGATTGCTATCTCGATTGGTAGAGGAATAATAATTTGCAGCCTGAAATAATAAATTGGCATCGTGGCTCTTCTCTTTGATCATATAGGTATCAATTAGGGCTAAAATTTCTTTGTCAGCTTTGCTTTTCATTGGTATTTTAACCATGGTATTTTCCCATTCTATTTTAAGGAAACCTTCCCCTTTACTATTGATATCGTTTAATTCGATAGTAAAAGTTTCGTAAAAATTAGTCGTTTTTTCTGTGGGAACGCTAAAACGCATAACATCTTTTTTCTCATCATAGCCAGTTTCTCCATGTAAAGTAATATCACTATTTATGATGATAGTCCACTCATTTTCAGAAGGAATTGAAAATATAGAATAGGTTCCTGTTTTTAAAATATTTTCTCCAAAGGTGATGTCCTCATTAGTACTGATGGTCGTGCAGTCACTGGCACCTGTTCGCCATAGTTTACCAAAGGGCACCAATTCACCAAATATTTTTCGTTCTCTTGCCAAGGGTCTGCTATAGGCCATTTTAATTGTTGAACTTCCGATTTCTTGTTGAAATGATGCCGAAGGACTTGCAGGAGTGAGTTTAATTTGAACTTTTTCTTGTGCAAAAATTAATAATGATTGCATAATAATGAAGCTCAGTAGAATTATTTTTTTCATAATTTTTTAATTTTAATTTTAAATTGATTTTGATATTTTTTCCATTATTGAATGGTCTGTTCCAAACTTGCAAATCGCATCACAATTGGCCCTTAGTTCAGAGAACAGGATATATTGTATATTCATTTTAGAATTTTTTATAACAGGTCTATTTAGCTGCAGAACTACATCCTTTTCACGGTTATTTGGAATAATAATATAAAAAACTTCTTGACCGCTTGATAGGGTGAAGTATAGGTCAGATAACCGCAGTATGCCTGAGTAGATACTGGTGCTCTTTTCCACTTCAAAGGCTCCTATAATTTTATTTGTATCTTTTTTGAACCAGAGTACATCAATAAGCTTGATCGTATTTTGAGTATCCTTGTCTGTAGGCAGCTCAGGGAATTTTCCAAGTGAAATAAAGGAGAAATTTTGTCCATTAAATGATTTGTTTTTATCATTGCTTGCCGGGGTAACATCGAACCCCAGAGAAATGCCTATTTTTAGCAGATGGTATTGCATCTCACTATGCAGATTTTCCTCCAGTTTTTCTTCGAGTATTTCTTTTTGACGCTTGTGTACGTTTTTTTCGAATCTTGAACGTTCTGCCTCGCTTAAATACTCATCGTTACCGATTAGCATTTTCTGAGTTCCAATTTCAAAACACAATCCTGCAATGGCACCCAAATCATTTGACAGCTGAGATTTATGCAAAGTGTTAGTTTCCATCAAAGTTTCTCTTATTTTAAGATATTCTGTCCAACTTCCCAATTTTTTTTTGTCTTTAAAAAGAAAATTAAAACCATTGAGAATAGCAGTGTTGAATGGCGGGAACCAGGTTGGGTGTATAAAATATAAAATACTGGCAACCGCAGGTCCTAATCCTTTAATTTTTAATTCATCGAGTTTTATGATTTCTTTTACAACCTGTTCTTCAGACTTGGCATTGATACAATTTTCAAGGAATTGACCGAAAGCCAATTTATTGTTTTGATTTTCATAGATATCGGGAATGCGCAATTTGGGTTTCCAATAAAACGGATGGGAAACACCTGCAAAGACTTGTTTTTGTTCAGCAATGCAACTCAGAACAAATTCTAAGCTGCTTTCTTTAAAATCATTAGGAAAGGTTTTCTTTTTAATATCCTCAATGACTTGTAAAACACCGCGTCTTATAGTCCGAAATGCCTTTAACCGTTGGTTGTTATCTATAAACCAGGTATTATAGACACTTTCGTTATCGTTTTTATACTGCAGAATAATTTGTCCTAGATTGGTCATTTGTTTTAATAATAAATTATTATTTTTTAGAGTTTTAAGCTTCTCAATCGCAATGCATTGACAATAACAGATACCGAGCTAAAACTCATTGCCAGGGCAGCAATCATAGGAGAAAGTAATATTCCGAAAAACGGATATAAAACTCCCGCAGCTACTGGTACGCCTAAGACATTATAAATAAAAGCAAAGAATAGGTTTTGCTTGATGTTGCGCATTACAGCGTGGCTCAGATTTTTTGCTTTTACAATTCCTTGCAAATCTCCTTTTACCAAAGTAATCTTGGCACTTTCTATCGCAACATCTGTTCCTGTTCCCATCGCAATGCCAATGTCCGATTGTGCCAAAGCTGGCGCATCGTTAATACCATCTCCTGCCATAGCCACAACTTTTCCTTCAGCTTGTAATTTTTCTATTACTTTTAATTTGTCTTCCGGTAAACAACCTGCTTGGAAAGAGGTTAAATGCAACTCGTCAGCAACAGCTTTGGCAGTATTTACATTATCTCCCGTCAGCATAATTACTTCAACTCCTTGACTCATTAATTCTTTTATAGCAGCAGCACTGGTTTCTTTTATAGCATCGGTTATCGTTACAAATCCCACTACGTTCTTATCTACAGCGATATAAGAAACTGTTTTTCCTAGTTTTTGTTCGGCAATAATTTTCTCTTCAATTGTGGCAGAAATAGATGCGCCTACTTGCTCCATTAATTTTTTATTCCCTAATGCGATCTTTTTATCAATAGCAGTTCCAATAACTCCTTTTCCTGCAATATTTTCAAAATCATCGACTTTCGTTAAAGAGACATTTTTAGCTTTTGCAAATTTCACCACGGCTTGTGCCAAAGGGTGTTCGCTATACTGATTTAAAGATGCAATGTATTGCAGCAGTTCATCTTCTGAATATTGTAATGCAACAATTTTTTCCACCGAAGGTTTCCCTTCTGTAATTGTTCCTGTTTTATCAGTAATCAGAACATTTACCTTATCCATTTTTTCTAAAGCTTCGGCATTTTTTATCAG
Organism: uncultured Flavobacterium sp.; assembly: GCA_965650235.1. Taxonomy (GTDB): domain Bacteria; phylum Bacteroidota; class Bacteroidia; order Flavobacteriales; family Flavobacteriaceae; genus Flavobacterium. Next base: position 4,658 of record CBFGNY010000171.1, read on the forward strand.
AATTCCCGATTGAGCGCCTTTTCCAACTCCTACCATTACAGACATAGGGGTTGCCAGTCCTAAAGCACAAGGACAGGCAATAATTAGTACCGCAATGGCATTTATAAAACCATAGACCAATGCCGGTTCGGGACCAAATTTTGCCCAAATGAAAAAGGTAAGAATGGAAATTACAACAACAATTGGTACAAAATATTTAGCAATACTATCGGCTAATTTCTGAATTGGTGCTCTGGAACGACTTGCATTATTAACCATCTGTATAATTTGCGAAAGCAAGGTTTCCGAACCAACTTTTTCGGCAATCATTATAAATGATTTGTTTCCGTTTATAGTTCCTGAAGACACCATATCGCCTATTTTTTTATCTACAGGAATTGGTTCACCGGTAATCATCGATTCGTCTATTGTACTTTCACCATCGGTTATTTTCCCATCCACAGGAATTTTATCTCCGGGTTTTACCCGTAATAAATTACCTTTTTTTATATCATGGATTGAGATTACTTTATCACCGCCATCAATTACCAAAGTAGCTTCGGTAGGAGCCAATTTTAATAATTCTTTTATAGCACCACTGGTTTGACTGTGCGCTCTGGCTTCAAGCAATTGTCCTAATAAAACCAAAGTCAGAATAACAGTTGTGGCCTCGAAGTACAATAGTACTGTTCCGTGCTGGGTCTTAAATTCACTTGGAAAAATGTCTGGAAAAAACATTCCAACTAAACTAAATAAAAATGCCACTCCTGTACCAATTCCGATAAGGGTAAACATATTTAAATTCCATGTGATTATTGATTTCCATGCTCGTACAAAAAATACCCAGCAGGCATAAAAGACAACAGGAAGTGATAAAATAAGCTGTACCCAATTCCATTTAGCCGCATCCATTAGCCCGAGTAAAGGATTGTTGTGTGCCATTTCTATCATGGCAATGGCGAAAACAGGAACTGTAAATACAACCGCTATTTTCATTTTCTTAACCAAACCCTTATAAATCCTTTGTTCTTCGCTTTCGCTTGGTTCCATTGGTACTAGATCCATCCCGCAAATAGGACATGATCCTGGCGCATTGGTTATAATTTCCGGATGCATAGAGCATGTGTATTGCTGAACCTGAACAGCGGCTGGTTCTTGTACCAAATGCATTCCGCATACAGGACAATCTCCCGGTTTATCATACATTTTATCGCCTTCACAATGCATCGGGCAATAGTATTTTCCACCCGCATCATTATGAGGCGCAGCTAACTTTTTATGATCACGATCGTTAGCAGTACTACAGCATGGTTTCTCAGCTGTTTTTTCTTGCAAATGAGTTGTGTGTGTCATTTCAATGGTGTACTTTCCAACCGCAGTCAATGCTTCCTGCAGCTGTTCGGTTGCAATATGTTTTTCCATTGTAATGGTTGCCAATGGAGGATCTAAGGTAACAGTTGCCTTTATTCCCTGCACAGCATTTAATGTTTTTTCTACTTTCGTACGACATCCATCGCAAGTCATTCCCGATATTGTATAGGTGTGTGTCATAATGTTGTTTTTTTTTATAAAATTCGATGTGTTATATATTTAATATATAGAAAGTTAGCTTTTTTTTAGTAAACCTGAAATTTTGATTTGCTTAAAATGATCTTATTCCCAATAAGCTTTGATATCCATTTTTTAACACTGAAAAAAATTACAAGTAGTTTTGTTTTAGAACCTAATTATTTAATTGTTTCTTTCACCTCACCGCACTTGAGCATTTTTGCTCCAAAATAAGGATTACGTACTTCTTTGGTAGAACTAATCCATACGGCCCCCTTATTGTCAAACGCCATTGGACAATATTCCACGTACAGCTCAGCCTGGGTCATTCCTGCTTTTTTTAGCAGGTAAATGAGTTCATTGCTTAGCTTAGAATAGGCAGCCCGCTGGTTTTCAATATCAGGAGCTGAAACGATTGCTGCGGCACTTACTGCAAGAGTACTGTTGTTGCTAATTTGCCGTGCTCCCGCTTCAATCGCATTGGCCGCCAGTTTTGCTTCCGCGATATTATCTTGGGTAAGGGCTACTGTTAAATGTGCATACTGGCTGTATATCGCGTTTAAGACATCATCATTTATCCTGATTTCGGCTTCTTTTGAAATTGGGACAGAAGTTTCGCTATCCTTAGGATTCTCTTGCTTTTTGTTTTCATTATTACCGCAGGCAATAAGTAAGAAGATTGATACTATTGGGATTCCTATTTTGATTATTTTTTTCATCGTCTGTTGTGAGATTGGTTATTACATTTTCATTCCTGACATTGGGTTTTTGCCTTTCTTTAATATAAATTCACTGTACAGGAGATAGGCGCCAGATGCAACAACGACATCACCTTTTTTTAAGCCGCCAGTAATTTCGACTTCATCGAAGGTTTCCGAACCAATCGCCACCATTCTAGGCTGATATTTGCCTTTTCCAATTTCAATCCAAACATGTGTGCCGCTTCCGTCTCTTATAACAGCATCCACAGGTATGGTCAATTTCATTTTCTGTTCTGAGGAAGGCAGTAAAACAATTGCCTGCTGACCTGCCTGCCATTGATTGTTTGGATTGGCAATAGTACCGCGCAGCTGTATTATCTGCTTGCTTGTCTGCAAGGCAGGATTTATAAAATCTACGGTCATTGTTTGGGGCTGATCTTCATAACCAGAGACTAAAACTTTAACCTTTTGGCCGGTTTTAATTTTACCTGCATCGGCTGGATAAACATCAGCTTCGACCCATAAACGATTGTAATCTTCTAATTTCATAATAGAGGCTCCTTCTGCTACATATTGGCCTTCCGTTATGGAAAGTTCTGCAACTATTCCTGAATTTGGAGAATAATAATCAACATAAGGGGATGCTTTTTGTTTTTTGAATAACTCATTAATCTGGGCTTCGGACTGACCATACAATAATAGTTTTTGCTTTGCAGCATTTTTTATTTGGGCAAAGCGTTTATCCTCGGCAAAGCTTGTGGCCTGTGCTGTGGCAATGAGGTACTCCTGTTGCAGGGCTGATAGCTGCTCTGAATATATTCTGTATAAAGGCTGGCCTTTTCGAACGGGAACACCAGTTTCTTTTACATACAACTCTTCAATCCTTCCTGCCACTCGGCTTGAGATGTAAATAGTTTGCTCAGGGTCAGTAACCAAACGCCCGTTGAGACGCGATGAATTCGAAAATTCATTTTCTCCGGCTGTTATTGTAGTCAAATTGGCTAGAGCTTGCTGGCTTGGCCCCAAGGTTAGAAAGTCCTGTGCGTTGTTTTTTTCGAAGGGCACTAAATCCATTCCACAGATTGGGCATGAGCCAGGACCATCTTTTACAATTTGCGGATGCATGGGACAGGTATAGGTTTGAACTTTTTCCTGACTGACTTTTTTTTCTTCTTTTTGAACACATGCTGTAAATAGAAGTGGAAAAACCATTGCAATGAGCAAAATAGTACGAATTATTGATTTACTGTTCATGACTTAATTTTTTAATTTATTTTCTGAAGCTATCTTGATAAAACTCTCACTGTCTATCATATAGGCCGCATTGCTGGCAATACCCCAATCACTGATGTCTTGATCTATTAGGACCATTCCATCAGCATTGTTTTTCGTTTTAACTTCTCTGGGAACAAACACGTCTTTTTCTTTTTTGAAAACGATGGATTTATTTCCTAGATTGAGAACGGCACTTTGCGGGAGCCACCAGCCTTTACTGACAATAGGAACGGCTGCAGTTACTAATTTTCCAGTTTGAAATTTATTATCCTGCAAATAAATCCTTGCTATAGTAAAGTTGCTTCCCTCTTTAAAGACGGGCTGAATGAGTCCGATAATACCAGTATATACGTTTTGCTTATCTGAGGGTTCATAAAACACCAGTTTTTGTCCTTTTTTAATCTGGGGTGATACCGATGGATCAAAAGCAAACTCAGCGATAAGGTTTTTGTTGGTATAGATTGTGAAGAGTGATTGTCCAGCACCAATATATTGCCCTTCTCTTAGCATAATAGCAGAGGCAGCAGGGGTAGATGCACTATTATTTGATGCTGCATTGCCACTTGAGCCCATAGCACCCATGCCATCATCTGACACCGAGCTTTGAGGTGAAGCCGCAGGAGCTATTGCAGAAGCATTTGCTGTCGCAGTATTGTCTAAGATGTAGCCGGTGGCATTACTGTAAACAGGAATGCGATAGGAAATTTTACCTGTCTTTAATACCTGTTGTATTTGTTTCTGCTGCATACCTAACAGATACAGTCTCTCTTTTGCTTTTTGCAGCATCGGATTGTTTGCATCAGATTGATAAATAAACAACAATTCTCTTTGCGCGGCAGCGAGGTCAGGTGTATAGATTTCCATGATTAGCTGTCCCTTTTTTACGGGCTGGTAATTGTACTTAATCAGCAGGCGCTCAATCCTTCCGCTTACCCTGCTCGAAATGCTGGTCTGCTCACGGGTATCGTAGGTAATAATTCCCTGCACCTGCAGAGAGAATATTTTAGTCCCTCCCTGAGGTTTTATGACAGATATATTAGAAACGACCTGTTCGTTGACGGGTTTTAAAAGGTGTTTTAGGCTGCTGTCTATAGCTGTTTCCGTACCAGGGGTATGTCTTGGAACCAATTCCATACCGCATATTGGACAGCTGCCGGGCTTATCCTGAATAACTTCGGGATGCATTGGACAGGTATATTCCTGATTTGTAACATGCTGATGTGATGGCTTATTGTTATGCTCGGTTTTCTTGTTACAGGCTGTCAATAATAATATCGAAACGAATAACAATGCGACTAACTTAGCGATAGAGTTCTTTTTCATAATCGACAATCATTTGATATAGTTTTAATTTTTCATCTAATAAGTTATTCTGCAGCATATTTAAAGCTTCCCAGGAGTCAATTACTACAGGAATCTGCAGTTTGTTTTCCTGATAGTTCAGAAAGTTTACATCCAGGGACTTTTGCATAGAAGGGATTATTTTTGTTTCGAGTCCCTGAAT
>CBFGNY010000172.1:0-9654 GCA_965650235.1 uncultured Flavobacterium sp.
TTCATCTTCTCGACGTACTCGCGGAGCGCGGGCGTATTGAACGCGCCCTGCATGATCCGGCGATGCTGGCGATGATCGCTGCCGTCGCGCAGCAGGAGGCCGTTGGTGAAGATCCGGCCCATGATCAGGTCCCAGGCGCTGCCGTCGGTCGAACCGCCGATGTACGGGCGGTCGTCGGCGGGCACGAGCGAGACCGCCGCCGCCCACCAGAAGCTCGAGACGGCCAGCGCCACGGCGGCCAGCGCCAGGTTGACGGCCTTCTTCCGCCAACCGAGCCCCGAGGCGTACAGGTATTCCTTCATTTTTAGTAATGAGTATGTAGGTCTTGCCATCCTGTACATCTCCTAATCTTTCTACATAACGCCCTATAATTATTGAACCATCTTCGTGTGGCGGCATCGAATCTCCTTCGACCGGAAACCCCCTGTGTTTGCCCGGCCCTAAAAAGGGAAGCGAAATCTGCTGCAGGCTTTCAATATATTCGGGATCTGCATATCCGTTGAGATAACCTGCTTTTGCTTTTTGGGTTACTACTTCAATAAAATTTTCTCCCTGCTGATCGACCTGAATGGGCAGGACCAATCTATTATTTTCCAGCTTTAACAAATCATCCATATTGATTTTTCGGATATCAACCGACAACAATAAATCGATGCTCATATGAAAGTACTGGGCTATTTTTTTTAAAATATCATATGGCGCTTCTGAAGTGCCATCTTCGTATTTGACATACCTGCCTCTGGTAATTTGAAGGTTTTGAGCCAGCTTTTCCTGTGAGATTTTGTGCCTAACCCTTAAAACCCTGATGTTATCTGAAAATAAGGACATAATAGTTTTGTTACAATTTATAACTACAAATATATTAAAAATTGTTATCAACTGTACTAGTTTTGTGTATTCAAAATAATGAAAATGACACTCTTTGACGATACCGAACTCTTTTCGAGCGGTACAGGGGGAAAAAGATATTTGACGTTCCTGATGCCGACTTACTCCTGATTGACCACTTTTTTTCGAAAGAGGAGTCCGATTATTACTATACCAGCCTGCTTCACCAAACGCAATGGCACGAATATGACATGCCTATGTATGACAAGGTAGTTACTGCCCCCAGAATGGTTTCGTGGTACCGGGACGACCTAAACGAGCAAAAAACTGACTCACACTGGCCAATTGAACTGCAAGCTATCCGCCGACGTGTGGAAATGGAGACCCATATAAAGTTTAATGCGGTATTGCTTAATCTGTACCGAAATGGGAAGGACGGCGTTGGGTGGCATAGCGACAAGACCTTGAGCAGCAATAAAAACATGGATATTGCCTCTGTCACTTTTGGAGAAACGAGAATGTTCCGGCTTCGCCATAAATATCGAAAAGAGATTCCGCAACTGGAGATTCCACTGCATCATGGCACTTTTTTGCTGATGGCCGGGGCTACCAATAGTTTTTGGCAGCATCAGGTGCCTAAAACAGCCAGAGACGTTTTGCCGAGAATCAACCTGACTTTCAGGAGAGTTATGCGATGATTGTTTATTTTTATTAAATTAAGTTGTGAATTGCCTAACCTTTTATTTTATAACTTTAAACAGCAAAGTCAACAATAATGGAATGTACCTAATGAAATTTGATTAAATCCTATTTCCTTACATAACTGGCTGTTTTTGAATAGTCTCTTTTTTAACATTACTTTTTTAACAAATTAGCTTTTTCGAAAAATATAAAAAATATCAATCGCGCTTTTTTCCTGTTAATTTTATCTTATATTTGACCGCCGTTAAATCATTATTATTAAGTGATTATCTACAACTTATTAATTTATAAATAATCACCTAATATCATCTTAACCAGTCTGAACTTGAAAAAAACTACCTCGAAGCCTATTTACCGCATACTCTTTATTGTATTATTTATAATCAGTACTACCTGTTTTTCCAGTCCTAACGATACTATTGCCGGACAAAAGAGAACCAGTGCCGCATTTACTACAATACCGCAAAAAAAGCATCCTTCTTTATCCCATTTTTCCCTTTCGGCAGTAGCAGAAAGTGAATTTACGAGTGCTTTTATCGAGAATAATTTTCCAATTTCAGGAGAAACAAATGATGATTTAAGCAAGGCCAAGGCAACGTGCGAAGAGATCGACAAGAATATGAGCCTTCTTACCGATTTTCTAGAGCCTACAAAGCTTTCCACACTGCCTTTAGGAATCAAAAAGACTATCGGCGGGATGCAATACCTGCTAGGCATCAGCAATGCCAAATTTACACCTGAGTATACCGAATTAACCGCTTTTGTGAGAATCACCATTCCGCAAGATGAAAACGGAAAACAAAAACAACTTTTTTTTGGTGCCAACAACATCAAACTTTCCCATAAGGGAGGACTCGTTGGTGCTACCAATTTGGTCTTGCTTGGCGACGTCCCTATTAAAATAAACGGAGAGAACCTCTTACTAATTTTGAAAGGCGGCATGGACATGGCTACCGGAGCGGTTGCAAACAAAACCTATGTTACCATTGACTGTAACGGTTTTAAGGAACTGGGGATCGAAGCCGATGTTGTTTTTTCAAGAAGTTTACTAGAACCTGTAGATGCCAATTACAATCCCCTTCCTGAGAAGGAAAGAGTGCAGGCTTCCTTTAAAACTATCGTATCGAACTGGAATGATATTTTAGTAGAAATCTCGCTGCCTCCCTTTCAATTAACGAAATACAAAGGAACCTGTTTTGAACTAAACACCGCCGTAATTGATTTTAGCGACATACGAAATTCGAGTTCGATCGAGTGGCCAACGGATTATCAAAAAGATTATCTGGTACCCGGAAATGAGAACTTATGGCGTGGATTGTATGTAAAATCTTTAAAAGTAGTATTGCCTTCGCAATTCAAAGAAAAAGGAAGCGATAACCGACTCAGTTTTAAAGCCACCAACCTGCTAATAGACCGAATGGGCGTTTCGGGTAATTTTTCAGCAGACAATATCCTTGATTTAGGAAAAGGAAGTGCTGCAGGCTGGCAATTCTCTGTTGATCATATTGAAATGGAATTTAAGGCAAATGCATTAATGCATGCCAAATTTAACGGGGCCATTGTCTTGCCTTTGTCTGATAAATCAAAACAATGTGCTGCCAAAACACGTGGTGAAATTGCTTATAATGCCCTTATCAACCCCGTTGACAACGAATATCTGTTAAAGGCAGAAGTGAGCGAAAATGTATGTTTTCAAGCTTTTAAAGCCACTGCAAGATTTGACAAAGGATCCTATATAGAGCTAAAAGTAAAAGAGGGCAAGTTTTTACCTAAGGCATTTTTAAACGGAAGCATTGCCATCAAAGGCAGCAACAAGCCCAATGCTGATCAGGAACCAGAAGCTTCAGGTCCCCCATTATCTTCTATGGGAATCCCATTAGCACAGGGAACGCAAGTAAAAACTACCACAGCTGTTCCTGCAGCCGCTCCTGCTAAAGAGGAAACAGAAGATGAAGAGAAAGAAACTGTTGCCTTTAAAGGCATCATATTTCAAAATTTAGAATTACAGACTGTTACGCCGATTTTTCAGGCCACTTATTTTGGTTATAAAAATGAGGCCGAAACCGATCCTAATTCCTCTAAAGTTTCTAATTTCCCGATTACAATTCATGAAATAGCCCTTACAGCAGATGATGTTTCTGCCTCCCTTAAAATAGATTTATCGGTTAATCTGATGAAGGATCAATTTAATGGAAGGACTAAATTCAAAATTGTTGGAAAATTCGGGAAAGACGACGGAATCCAAAAGTGGAAATTTGACCATTTAAAGTTTGAACAGCTAGACATTGCAGCCGACTTAGGCGGAATGAAATTTAAGGGCAGCATTACCATTATGGACAATCACCCTGTTTATGGCAACGGATTTAAAGGTATGCTTGGCGCTGATTTTAGCGGCGGAATATCTGTTGAGGCCAACGCGATTTTTGGTTCTACCTCTTTCAGGTACTGGTATGTAGATGCCATGGTAGACAATTTAAATATTCCTGCCGGCATGATTACCTTTAAGGGCTTTGGCGGCGGCGCTTATTACAGAATGAAAAAAGACGGGTTCAGCAGCCGCTTTACTGCATCAGGCTCTAATTATGTTCCTGATGCCGACTCCGGACTAGGGGTCAAAGCCATGATCAAATTTGCCGGAACCGCTACTGCTAATGCCTATTGGGGAGGAGCCGGTTTTGAAATTGCCTTTAACAGCCACGGCGGCCTCAACCGCATCAGTCTTTACGGTGAAGGGCACTTCATGCAGCCTTTTGAAATTCCGGGTGCTGAAGAATTGACTAAGGTATTAAAAACGGTTACGGAAAATGAATCCCTGATGTCTCAAGTTGCACTGGAAGCACTAAAAACATCTGATTTATCAAAAGCAGCTGAGCAGCTCTATCCAAATAATGTAAAAAACTCTATGGGAATCAATGCTTTTGCTGCCATAGAATATGATTTCAAGGCCAAAACACTACATGGTTCTTTTGATTTGTATATTGATACCCCGGGCGGTTTTATAAAAGGACGTTCCTCTGGCAACAGAGCCGGATGGGCTGTTGTGCATTTTGGCCCGGATAAGTGGTACATCCGTATGGGAACCCCTACCGATCGTTTAGGTATCAAACTAGCCATAGGATCGATTGAAGTGGAAGCCGGAGGCTACTTCATGCTGGGTGATGATATTCCTGCCACCCCCCCACCGCCTTCTATTGTAGCACAAATTATAGGAGTCGATGTTGCCAAACTCGATTATATGCGTAATGAAAACATGCTAAAAGGAGGAAGAGGGTTTGCGTTTGGGTCTGATTTTAGTATTAAAACCGGAGATTTAAGCTTTTTAATGTTTTATGCTAATTTTCAAGCGGGATTTGGATTTGATATTATGCTAAAAGATTACCAGGATGCAGCCTGCAAAGGTTCCGGACAAATTGGGTTAAACGGTTGGTACGCCAGCGGACAATCTTATGCATACATGCAGGGCGAACTGGGCATCAATATAAAATTGCTTTTCATCAGAAAGAAAATATCTATTATTAAGGGTCAATCTGCTGTTTTATTACAAGCCAAATTGCCTAATCCTGTATGGATACGGGGTTACATGGCTGGTAAATTCAGCCTACTCGGCGGTGCTATACGAGGCAGTTTCCGATTTAAACTGCAGTTTGGAAAAGAATGCGAATTTATAAATGCAGACCCACTGGCCGGATTAAAATCTATTGCCGATATCACGCCAACAGAAGGATCAAAAGACGTAGACGTTTTTGCCATTCCCCAAGTTGCTTTTAATATGCCCGTAGACAAAAATTTTACTCTTGAAGATGATAAGGGAACAAAAACATACCGCCTTAAACTCGAAGAGTATACCATCAAAAAAGACGGTGTCCCGGTAATTGGTACCTTAAGCTGGAACAGTACGAAAGATTTATTAAGTTTTAATTCCAGTGACGTTTTACCCCCTAATTCTAATTTAGTGCTTACTGCTAAAGTTAGTTTTCAGGAAAATGTAAACGGCACCTGGAAAACTATTTATGATGAAGGCCAGATTGCCATGGAAAATGAAGTAAGAAATTTTTCTACCGGTGCGGCCCCAAATAATATTCCTGTGAAAAATATCGCTTACTCCTATCCTGTTTTTGACCAAAAATATGTTTATCAAAACGAAAGCAAGGAAGCCTATATTGTATTAAAACAAGGCCAGCCCTATTTGTTTGAATTACAGCCTGGACAATCCCAGAAAGCTTTTTATAAAACCGGAAACAAAACCACTAAAACTGCTATCCGATATAATACCGACCTGAAAAAAGTAATTGTTGACCTGCCTGTACTGGAAACAGCCAAGCCTTACAGCTTATCCTTAATGACACTGGAAGACCAAAATGATGCAAACGGCAATTTAACCGAAAGTTACCAAACTCAAAATCTGGAAGATGACAACAATGTAGACGTAAAAAACAATGAACTTAAAGAAATCGTTTCGGGAGCAGAATCAATCGAGCTGGTACAGTACAACTTCAATACAAGCCAATACAACACGTTTCAGGAAAAAATGGCTGTAAAAAAACCAAAACAGACACTGGTGGAGATTATTTATATGGATGTGCATGCCCTTCAATCTTTAAACAGTTCAACAGAACCCTTTGATGAAGCCGAACTTATTGGTAATGCCAAAACATTATTCCAGCCTTTGGTAAGCACTGAAGCTATTCTTGACAACAATTATTATAAAAATGAAATTTATCCGCTTATTTATCAGGGATATCCTCTTGAGGCTGACTTAAAACTGGATAAAAGCCACAACATTGCTTTAGGGGTTCCTCCTGTAAGGGGTGTTGAAACCATGGCATGGTACCAGGATTATATCTTTAACAATCCTACCAGTTTTATGCTAAAAGAATACCTGCCCTATCGTTACAATTTGCCATTTCATTTTAAAAATGATTTCATTGATTTAAGGTATAAAATTGTAAACAAATATCTGAATACGTCCAATCAGGCGATGAAAGTGAAATACGACCATATCATCAATGGGGAGTTTCCTTACATTAAAAAAGGCCTTTATAACATTAAACTGAATTATACCCTTCCGGGTGGCCAGCCAGGAACCAGTTCTATTTTTACTTTCAATAAATCAAATTAAGCATGAAATTCAAATTTTTGATCCTATTTATTTTTATAATAGGTTTTACCGGTTTTTCCCAAAGTAAAGAAGATACTATTACAACTGAAAAGAAACCTGAAATACAAGTAATAGCCCGAGTGCAAAAAGACAGAATCTTATTGCGATGGGCTGTGACTACCCCCATCGCCTGGAAAAAATTAAATACTTACGGGTATACACTAGAAAGATATACCGTAACGCGTGACAACAAGACCCTTTCCCAGCCGGAAAAAATACTCCTTGGTAAAGGTATAAAACCCGAACCTCTGGAAACATGGGAAAAACTTATTGAAAATAATGACAATGCCGCCATTATTGCGCAAGCTATTTATGGTGAAAATTTTGCCGTAGAAGGAGGAGGTACTATTCAGAACATCGTAAACCTCTCTGAAGAGAACGAACAACGGTTTACATTTGCGTTATTCAGTGCCGACAAAGATTTTGAAGCCGCAAAAAAAGCCGGACTGGGTTTTGAAGACAAGACCGCAAAGCTTAATGAAAAATATGCCTACAGAGTGGTTTCAAATGTACCTGAAAGCGAGATGATGATCGATTATGGCGGTATTTTCGTGAGTTTAAAAGAATATGAAGCATTGCCCAAACCAATGGACTTTACTGTTCACTTTACAGATCAAAGCAGTATGCTCAGCTGGAATTTTAAAACGTTATCTCAGGTATATGGAAGTTATTTTATTGAACGCTCGACAGACAAAAAGACATTCGAAAGAATTACTGATAAACCGTACACCAGCTTCAACCAGGAAAATGCCAATAATAACCGTATTTTCTATGTGGATTCTATTGCTAATAATAAACCGTACAGCTACAGGGTTCAGGGGATTTCCCCATTTGGCGAATTAGGTCCTTATTCTGAAATTATTACCGGAAAAGGTACTTCTATATTAAAATTTGTACCTCATCTCAGGGTCAAGGATTTCAAGGATGATACAACAGTAACCCTAACATGGGAATTTCCTGAGGAAGGCGACAGTGAGATTTCGGGATTTGAACTGAACCGATCTGACAGCGATGACCAAAATTATACCACAGTTGTAAAAAACATCCCTGCTAAAAATCGATCCGCAACTTATACTAAACTTTCTTCCACCAATTATTTTACGGTTACTGCCATAGGGAAACATGGCAGCAACAGGACTTCGTTCCCTATGCTTGTACAGCCGGTAGATTCTATCCCACCGGCAAAGCCTGTAGGGCTAAAAGGTGTGATTGACAGTTTAGGCGTTGTAAAACTAACCTGGACAGCCAACAAAGAGAAAGATCTATTGGGTTACCGTATTTACAAAGGAAATACAGCCAATGAAGAATTCAGCCAGATAACCGTAAGCCCGCATGAATCTAATGCATACGAAGACAAAGTATTAATAAAAAACTTAAACCCTAAGGTATATTATAAGATTATTGCTGTTGATTACCGGTATAATATGTCTGATTTTTCAGAAGTGCTAATCCTTAAAAAACCTGATGTGATTCCGCCTACTTCGCCCATTTTTACCGATTTCGAAATAAAAGAAGGTTCTGTTTTGCTGGAATGGATCAACAGCCAGAGTGAAGATGCTGCAAGCCATCAGCTTTACAGGAAAGAAAATGACCAAACGGACTGGACACTTATTCTGGATACGAAAAACAAAGAAGAAAAATATCAGGATAAAAACGTTGTTGAAGGCAATACTTACCGTTATGCCATTTTTGCCAAGGATGAAAGCAAATTAATGTCCCAACCTTCACCGGAAGTAGCCCTTTTTGTTCCTAAATATTCTGTAATGCCTTCTGTAAAAGGTTTTTTTGCACAAGCGAATAAAACGACTAATACTATTGATTTATCCTGGGAATATCCTAATACGGATGTAGGAAGTTTTGAAATTTACAAAGCCTCTGATACTGAACCTTTGCAGTTGATCCAGGTGCTTACCGGAAAAACAAAACGTTTGTCTGATCCTACCATTACAATCAATACAACCTATAAATATGGAATAAGAGCGGTTTTTAAAGACGGAAGAGCTTCTAAAATGGATTTTTTTAGTTTAAAATTCTAAGCTCATATAAAATTGAATATGAAAAAACTTTTACTCTTTTTTATTTTTATAAATTCTTACTGGACATTTGGACAGCTTACCTATACTTTTGATGTGGAGTATTACTGGTGCGGAAATTCATCTCAGTATTGCATGCCAAATACTAATTTTTCTAGTAACAGTCTATATGGAGAACCTTTTGATGCTTTTGAATGGACATTTGGTACGAATTACGGAAATTTTCGCAACACTACACAATATCCTCCGAAAATAGAAAGTTATAAAGTACCAATTGATGATGAATTTCAATTAGTATATCGTTACGAATACTTTAATGAACTGTATACACTTGATGTTAAAGCACCTCCCCGAAGTATAACTACTCAATATTGCTCTTCATGTGATTATCAACGTTTTTATCTTGCGGATATTTTTAATGGTTCTATAGTTAATGATAATTTTTTATATTATTATCCTAGCAGATACAGAGATTATGATTTGGGGATTATGAAAGGTCGCATTTCGTTTCAAGATCGTACTATAAACTGGCATTATGAAACCATTAGATATAGAAATAGTTCACAAACTGGTAAAACTCAGGATTATTTAGTTATTAATCTACCCATTTCAAGAAAAGCAGGTTCTAATTGTTATAACAGCCGTAACTATAGCGAACAGGAATATCAATTTGCAGATAATATTAATGAACGCGACTATTGTATAGAATGTTCTGTAGTTACTGGTGGAATTGCTTATGATGGAGCGGATGATGTAGCAGATGGGCATATTGAACTTAAAAACTTCCGTCCCAATGATTTAGTAATTTCCCGAACAGATATAAATTCAACTAATATAATAGCAGGTGAACAAATACGTCTGGAAGCCAAAACACCTGCAGCAAATACTACTAAATTATTCCCTGATTTTGTATACAACTGGCAGTACAGCACT
>CBFGNY010000173.1:0-9342 GCA_965650235.1 uncultured Flavobacterium sp.
AAAAAAATAAAATCTGCTTAAATCTTTTTAAAATCTGCGTAAAAAAATATGCGGCACACGGGCTTTATGTTTCTAAAAATAAATAATTATCCTTAATATGAAAGTTGGACTTTTTATACCCTGCTATGTTGACCAATTTTATCCAAAAGTAGGAATTGCAACCTATGAGTTATTAATAAAACTAGGATGTGATGTTCGTTTTCCTATGAAGCAGACTTGTTGCGGGCAGCCTATGGCCAATAGCGGTTATGAACATTTAACGAAAGGCTGCGACGCAAACTTTATAGCTAATTTTTCAGAATTTGATTATATCGTTTGTCCGTCAGGAAGTTGTGTTTTGCATGTAAAAGACCATTTGCATGATGATAAACAGGAAGATTTGGCAGCAGCAATGCGCAAAAAAGTTTTTGAACTGACAGAATTTATTACCGATGTTTTGAAAGTTGATCACATCGAAGGAAATTTTCCGCACAAAGTCGGAATGCACGTAAGCTGTCACGGTCAACGCGGACTCAAGCTTTCGCAGATGTCCGAATTAAATGCACCATTTTTCTCAAAACCGGAACAATTATTAAGCAATATAAAAGGTTTGGATTTGGTTGCTTTAACCAGAAAAGACGAATGCTGTGGTTTTGGAGGTACTTTTTGTGTAACGGAAGAAGCTGTTTCTGTAAAAATGGGACAAGACCGAATCAAAGACCATGAAAAACAAGATGTTGATTATATTACAGGTGGTGATATGTCTTGCCTAATGCATCTGGAAGGAATTCTGAAAAGACAAAAAAGCAATATAAAAACTATTCATATTGCTGAAATATTGAATTCTTAGAAAAATTAAAAATGTACAAATTTTTAATCATTTCAAAAAAACAAAAAAATGTCTTCAAAAAAAACAATACCACATAGCGAAGCTTCAACACGTTTTAACAAAGATGTAGAACGGGTAAACTGGCATGACGAAACACTTTGGTTTGTTCGTGAAAAACGTGACAGGTCTGCGCATCAAATTTCGGATTGGGAATTGCTGAGGGAAACTGCTTCACAAATTAAAAATAATGTACTCTCAAATATTCATGATTATTTAGTTGAATTTGAGGCAAACGCTCAAAAAAACGGAATAATTGTGCATTGGGCAGCTGATGCCAAAGAACACAACGAAATTGTACATTCTATAATGACAAAAAATAATGTTAAGCAAATGGTGAAATCCAAATCCATGCTTACAGAAGAATGTCATTTGAATGATTATTTAGCAGAAAAAGGAATTGAAGTAATCGATTCTGATTTAGGAGAATTCATTGTTCAGCTTCGTAAAGAACCGCCAAGTCATATCGTTTTACCTGCTATTCACCTTAAAAAAGAAGATGTAAGTGAAACTTTTCATGAGCATTTAGGTACCGAAAAAGGAAATTTTAATCCTCAATATTTAACTGAATCAGCACGTCAGACTTTAAGAGATACCTTCTTAACCCGTAAAGTTGCTTTGACAGGAGTAAATTTTGCCATAGCAGAAACGGGTGAATTTGTAGTATGTACGAATGAAGGAAATGCTGATATGGGCGCACATTTAGCTGATGTTCACATTGCCTGTATGGGATTTGAAAAACTGATTCCGCAACGTAAACATTTAGGAGTTTTTCTTAGATTATTGGCAAGAAGTGCTACGGGACAGCCAATTACTACATTCTCAAGTCATTTTAAAAAACCAAGAGAAGGTCAGGAGATGCATATTGTAATTGTTGATAATGGCAGAAGCACTCAATTAGGAAGAGAAGATTTTAGAAATTCGTTGAAATGTATCCGTTGTGGGGCTTGTATGAACACTTGCCCAGTTTACAGAAGAAGCGGAGGACACAGTTATCATAATGCAGTTGCAGGACCAATTGGTTCAATTTTAGCTCCTAATTTAGACATGAGCAAAAATGCCGATTTGCCTTTTGCGAGTACACTTTGTGGTTCTTGTACCAACGTTTGCCCTGTGAAAATCGATATTCATGATCAGTTATACAAATGGCGTCAGGTATTGGTTAAGGAAGGTCATACACCGACTTCAAAAACTGTTGCAATGAAAACAATGGCAACCGTTTTGGCAAATCCTACTATTTTTAATATTGCCGGAAAATCAGGAAGATTTGTAATGAAAAATATTCCTTCGATGGTGAACAACAAAATGAATAAATGGTATGATCAGCGAGAAATGCCAGAAGTTCCCGAAGAATCATTCCGAGAATGGTATAAGAAAAATTCAAGAGAATCTAAAGCTAAGGATAATGAGTAGTAAAGCGGAAATATTAAAGAAAATTAAACAAAATCAACCATCCATAATTGCAGATTTACCTAATTTGAATGTTTTAAGTTCTGAAAATTCTAATGTTTTGGAAACGTATAAAACAGTTTTGAAGAACATCGGGGGAGAACCTGTTGAAGTTGCTGGTTATCATGATATTTTAGATTTTATCAGAAATAATTATGCGCTTGACAGAAGAATCATTACTACTATCCCGGAACTTTCTGAAGTTGCAGCATTAGATTGGAAAAACGATGATCCGCACACACTTCAAAATGTTGAATTAGCCATTGTAAAAGCCCATTTTGGTGTTGCCGAAAACAGTGCGCTCTGGGTTACAGATGATATTTTAGGACAGCGTGTTGCTCCTTTTATTGCTCAATATTTGGCAATCATTGTGAAAAAAAGTGACATATTAGCAACGATGCACCAAGCTTACGAAAGAATTGGAAATCTGGAGTACGATTTTGCAACTTTTATTGCAGGACCTTCAAAAACAGCAGATATCGAACAATCTTTAGTGTTGGGCGCACACGGTGCAAGAGGATTAATTGTATTTTTACTAGATTAAAAAAATTAAAATATAAAAAATTGGAAACTGATTTTACATTAAAAGGAAAAGTAATCGTTGTAACAGGTGCAACAGGTATCTTGGGTGAAGCTATGGTAAATGGTATTGCTGAAGCCGGAGGAACTGTTTGCGTTTTAGGCAGAAATGAAAAAGTTGCCAATGAAAGAGCCGAAATAATTATCAAAAATGGAGGAAAAGCATTAGCTGTAATTGCTGATGTAACTATAGAAAGTGATTTGATTAAAGCCCGTGACCTGGTTCTTTCAAAATATGGAAAAATTGACGGATTAGTAAATGCTGCAGGCGGAAATATGCCCGAAGCTGTAATTCAGTCTGATCAGGATATTTTTAAGCTGAATATGGATGCTTTGCAAAAAGTGATGAACTTAAATTTATTCGGAACGCTTTTACCAACACAGATTTTTGGAGAAGTGATTAAAGATAATGGAGCTGTAGGAAGCATTGTAAACATTTCATCTGTGGCCACAGAACAGGCAATAACAAAAGTTTTGGGATACAGCCTGGCAAAGTCAGCAATTGATTCTTATACAAAATGGTTTTCAGTTGAACTTGCAAAAAGATATGGTGATAAAATCAGAATGAATTCTATCGTTCCCGGATTTTTCTTAACAGAACAAAACCGAACGTTGTTGACAAATCCTGATGGAAGTTTAACAGAAAGAGGAAATTTAATTATCCAAAATACACCTTACAAACGTTTTGGAAATCCTGAAGAATTAGTAGGTGCCTTAGTTTGGTTACTTAGTGATGCCTCAAAATTTGCTACAGGTTCAAGAGTGACTATAGATGGCGGATTTACTATTTTTAGTGGGGTATAATTTATAAAAAGAAGAGCATGAACAGAATGATACAAACCTGGAGATGGTTTGGCCCTAATGATCCAGTGAGTTTGCAACATATAAAACAAACCGGAGCAACCGGAATTGTAACTGCTTTGCATCATGTTCCTCATGGTGAAGTCTGGACTGTTGAAGAAATCAATAAAAGAAAAGCTGAAGTAGAAGCATACGGTCTTACGTGGGATGTAGTGGAAAGCATTACAGTTCATGAAGATATTAAAACCAAAACCGGAGATTATCAGCTTTATATTGAAAAATATAAACAAAGCATTCGCAATGTTGCTGCTTGTGGCATCAAAATTATTACCTATAATTTCATGCCGGTTAATGACTGGACACGAACTCAGTTAGATTATAAAATGCCGGACGGTTCTGAAGCTTTGTATTTTAACTGGGTGGATTTAGCCATTTTTGATATCTATATTTTAAAAAGAGAAAATGCAGAAAATAGCTTTCCTGAAAATATCGCTGCTAAGGCAAAAGAACGTTTTAGTTCATTAAATAAAGAGCAATTACAGGCACTTTCGGATGTCGTTATGTTTGGAATTCCAGGTGAAAAAAAGATGACTGTTGCAGATATGCAGGCAAAATTAAAACCTTATAAAAATATTGACAGAGCGACTTTAAGAGAAAATCTGAGTTACTTTTTAAATGAAATTTGCCCTGTTGCAGATGAAGTTGGAGTAAAATTAGCCATTCACCCTGATGACCCTCCTTTTGATATTTTAGGATTACCTCGTATTGTAAACTCAATGAAAGATTATGATTTTATTCTTTCAAAAGCGCCTTATAAATCAAACGGAATTTGTTTTTGTACAGGGTCTCTTGGTGCATCAGAAAAAAATAATTTACCTGAAATTGCGAAAGCTTTGGGAGATAAAATACATTTTATTCACTTGAGAAACGTCCGCAGAGATGAAGAAGGTAACTTTTTTGAAGCAGACCATTTAGACGGAAATGTAGATATGTATGCAGTGGTTAAAGAGTTGTTACTGATTCAAAAAAACAGTAATATTTCAATTCCGTTCAGGCCTGATCACGGTCACCAAATGTTGGATGACTTAGGAAAAGTAAATAATCCTGGTTATTCTGCTATTGGAAGATTAAGAGGTCTGGCAGAATTAAGAGGTCTTGAGGAAGGTATTATCCGATCAATGTAAAATTTATTTACAACTGTATTGATATAGTTTTCAAAGAAATATAAGTCATATGAGTGCATTTAAAGAGTAGAAAATCTCTGGTTTAGATGAACTCATATGACTTTTTTGTATTTAAACATTAAAAAATTAGGATCATGAAAGTTAAAAAATCACATACCTCTCTAACATCTTTTTTGATGTTGGCTTTTATTTTTGCCACAAATATTGGGAATGTTAATGCTCAGACTGATAATATCAAAAATGATATTTTCTGGAATACAAAAGACGGACAGCCTTTAAATAGTCAGGGTGGTGGTATTTTTAAATTTGCAGATCCTAAAACAGGGGCGCAAAAATATTACTGGTACGGTGTTCAGTATGAAGAGGCTAATATTTATAGAAATGCTCCACATATTACTTTACCGAATGCTACTTTTAAATCGGTTACCTGTTACAGTTCGGTTGATTTAGTGAATTGGACTTTTGAAGGAGATGTTGTAACTAAAGAAGATGTGAATAATTCAGGTAAAACATGGGTAGGCCGTTTAGGAGTTGCTTATATGAAAGAACTGAGTAAATATGCAATGTTTGTTCAGCATGGGAGTGAAGTATTGATTATGCTTTCAGATTCCCCAACAGGGCAATTTTCCTGGCATCAAAAAATAAATATGGAGAAAATGATCGGAACCAGCAACACTGGCGATCAAAGTGTATTTACGGATGAAGACACCGGAAAGTCCTATTTAGTTTATTCTTACGGCAAAGGAAGAAATAAAATTTATGTTTCTGAAATTGGAGTTAAAGAAGGAAAAGTAAATCTTCTGGACTGTACCCAGATTTTTAAGGGAGAAAGCCGTGAAGGAAATTGCATGTTCAAGTACCAAAACAGATACTTTATGTTTGCATCTAATATTTATGGCTGGGATGCATCATTTGCCTATTATTTAGTTGCCGACGATATCAGGGGACCTTATCTGCCAGCAAATGAAATGTTGGTTACAAAAGGATCTTCAGATGATTTCGCACACGTATCACAAACTGGTTTTTTCTTTTCTGTAAAGGGAAGCAAGCAGGAAACAATCGTATATTGTGGAGACCGATGGGCAGATTTTGCAGGCAACGGCTTAGGATATAACCAATGGTGCCCGATGTCTTTTGATGGGAAAACGCCTTATTTTAATTCACTTAACTCATGGAATATTAATGCCAAAACAGGTGAGTGGAAAGTAGCTAAAGACAATAATTATGTTAAAAACGGCAGTTTCGAAGCCGACCGTAGGCATATTCCAAGTCCTGTTAAACCCGTACAGATAGAATTAACGGGATGGACAAATGAAGTCATTGAAGGGAATAAAATTAGTCTCGATACTATAACTTCTCCCGTAATCAATTACTTTAATACTGAAAACGACAGAAAGATGGTGATAGGCGAAAAGAGCTTAAATATTAACGATAAGGTTAATTTTAAGCGAAGAACGTTTCAAACGATTACTTCTTCACCTTATGTGAAATTAGAAGACGGATCGTATACACTTACCGCCAAAATAAAGAATACAAACGGTTTTACAAATTTAGAGATGTATGCTTTAAGCAATGGCAAAAGATTTATATACAGTATAAAGGATGAAAATACCTCATGGAAAACCATAACTATAAAAAACATACCTGTCAAAGCAGGAAAAGTGGAGATTGGTTTTTTGGCTGATGGTTCTGCAAATGCTTCTTGTCAGGTTGATGATGTTTCATTGGTTAGAAAATAATCATTTGAACATATTGTAGCAACGCATTTATTGCAAAATGACGCAATTTTAGACCTTTAATTTATATGTGCCGTTCCTCCAGAACTTTGTTTGTATGTGCGTTACGTTTTCAACGGGTTAAAATCCGTCGCTACAATATGTTCCGAGCCTAAGGCTCTTTGTTGCTAAATTTTGTAGCTACGTATTTTAATCTGCTAAAAGCACACAATATTGTCATTTCGACGAAAGGAGAAATCACATCCAGAGAGCAACGTACTTTGTGGTTACGTTATGTGATTTCTCCTTTCGTCGAAATGAATTGTACCGATAAACATTCTTATGAAAACGATTGCCATAGCCCCGATAGCAGTGAAAATCCTTTTGCTTTTTCCTTTAAAAAGAAAAAGATTGCAACGGATAGCGGGAAATAGCTTCTAAAAAAATCATCATAAAATTCACTAAACATTGATAAAATACTATTGATTCCGGTATTGTAAAAAGGATATATTTACAATCTTTGCGCAACTATCAAATTAACCGGAATTATTTATGAAATCTATCGCTCTTAACCGAATTTTCCTCTTTTTAGTATTCTCAATATCTTATAGTATATCGGCACAAAAGCAATCCGAAAGAGACCTTATCTTAATTGATAAAGAATGGCGTTTTTCACTCGGACATTTATATGATACACAAAAAGATTTTAATCACGCTACAGGATATTTTTCCTATTTAACTAAAACCGGATATGGTGATGGCCCTGCAGCTCAGGGATTTGATGACCGTGCATGGCGAAAGTTAGATCTTCCACACGATTGGGCTGTCGAGCAGTCGTTTAGTGAAAAAGCAAGTTTTAGTCACGGATTTAAAACTGCCGGAAAAAATTTCCCTGAAAAGAGTATCGGCTGGTACAGAAAAAAAATCAATATTCCCGAAACGGATAAAACCCGAATTATCTCTTTAAAATTCGATGGTGTTTTTAGGAATTCAAAAGTATTTTTTAACGGACACTACCTCGGAACTGAAGAAAGCGGCTACAACGGTTTTGAATATGATGTAACAGCGTATGTGAATTACGGTGGGGAAAACACAATTGTGGTGCGCGTTGATGCTTCGATGGAAGAGGGCTGGTTTTATGAAGGAGCCGGAATTTACAGACATGTTTATTTAAAGAAAACTAATCCAATTCATGTTAAGGAAAACGGAACTTATGTTACCTCAGAAATAAAAGAAAATAACGCTGAAGTTACGGCTGAAGTTACAATAGAAAATAAAGGCAATCATAAAGGTTCAATCGAGGTTATTCAGAGTATTTTGGACGATTCGGGAAAACAAATTGCAACTGTTTCTGAAAATGTGACAGCCCCGGATTTTTATAAAAAAACAAATTATACTTCAAAATTACAGGTTAATAATCCATTGTTATGGGATATTGAAAATCCGAATTTATATCGTTTGATGACTCAAATTAAACAAGACGGAAAAATTATTGATGATTATGAAACTGTTTTCGGAATAAGAACAATAAAATTTGACGCTGAAAAAGGATTCTTCCTTAACGGAAAATCGGTAAAACTAAAAGGAACCAACAACCATCAGGATCATGCAGGAATAGGAACCGCTTTGCCGGATGAATTGCAGTATTTCAGAATCAAAAAACTGAAAGAAATGGGTTCAAATGCTTATCGCTGCTCACATCACCCGCCAACTCCTGAATTGCTTAAAGCTTGTGATGAATTAGGAATGCTGGTTATTGATGAAACCAGATTGATGGGAATTAACGATTACCACTTAAATGATTTAAAAAAAATGATTGAGCGTGATCGCAATCATCCAAGTATTTTTTGCTGGTCTGTTGGAAATGAAGAATGGAATATTGAAGGAGGAATTGTAGGGGAACGTATCACGAATGTCATGCAGAGATTTACAAAAGGCATCGATCCTACAAGACCAGTCACGGTTGGAGTAAGCAGTGGTTTTAGAAGCGGAATATCATCTGTGGTCGAAATAATGGGCTACAATTATATGGGCAACGGTGATATTGATGCACACCGAAATCAATTCAAACAGCAACCGGGAATGGGAACTGAGGAAGGTTCTACGTTTGCTACACGAGGAATTTATTTTACAGATGATGCCAAACATTATCAAAGTGCTTATGACAGAAAACCCCGTCCATCTTTTTACAGTATTGAAGAAGGCTGGAAATTTTATGCAGAACGTCCGTATTTGGCAGGAATGTTTATTTGGACAGGTTTTGATTATCGCGGAGAACCTACGCCTTACGGATGGCCGTCTGTGACTTCTTATTTTGGAATGATGGATGTTTGCGGTTTCCCGAAAGACAATGTATTTTATTTAAAATCATGGTGGGGAAATGAACCTGTTCTGCACATTATGCCACATTGGAACTGGAGTGGAATGGAAGGCAAGGAAATAGACGTCTGGGTTCACTCTAATTGTGATGAAGTGGAACTTTTTCTAAACAAAAAAAGCCTGGGCAAAAAGAAAATGGAGCAGTACGGACATTTAGAATGGAAAGTAAAATATACTCCGGGAACTCTTGAAGCGATTGGATATAAAAACGGTAAAAAAGTACTTTCGCAAATTCAGAAAACAACTGATAATCCTGAAAATATAAAACTTTCGGTTGATAAGGAAAGCCAGACAAACAGTAATGTTGTAGTGGTAACCGTTGAGACAACAGACAAAAAAGGAGCACATGTACCAACTTCAAATCATGAAA
>CBFGNY010000174.1:0-9049 GCA_965650235.1 uncultured Flavobacterium sp.
AAAACTAATTTATCAGTTTTTCAATCTTAGTTTATATATTTGAAAAAAAAATAAACGACAAAAAGCTTCCTATAACACCTAATTGTGACATATTAGTGCAGGTATGCCATGTAAATACATATAAATTTAGCAGTAATTGTATCCGAAAAAATTAAAAAATATGAAGTAACAATCACTTCGCTAAGTTACGGAACGTTATAAAAATCATTGAATAATCCTACTTAATTTAAAATAAAAAAAATGAAGAAAATTTTAAAAACATATAGTTTTATAATCTTATTATTGATTACTTCTATTTGCAGTGCACAAAACGATAAAGAGCTAAAAGAAGAAAAAATAGCTACTGTTCTTGATGTTGTTGAAAATGTAGTTAAAGATTTTAATAAAAGAAATGAGTTTATTAAAGAATTCAATTTTGATTCATCTCAGCAAAAATCAAATTTAATAAAATTTGATAGTATCAAAATGCTTACAATTAGAATACAAAAAAATAATAATGAAGGTTTATCAATTTTGAAAAAAAGATTAAAAAATGATAACGAAGAAATTTACAATACTGGCATAAAATATTTAGAGTCTATAAAAAAGACAGAAATTGTCTTGCTGGTTTTATTCGATAAAATGTATAAACTCATTATGGGCGAAGACTTTAGCGGTGAAGAAATAGCAAAAGTAAATATTTCTTTAAAAAACTTTGAAACAGCAAAAGCAATTTATAAAAATGAAATAAAGGAATATGCTGACAAGAACAATGTTCTATTAAAATTATAGACATTTTAGTGCTTTACGAGAATTCTTTGTAAAGTGCGGAATGTTTTGCAAAGTTTCTCAACATCGCAGTAACCAACGAACTTAGCTATTTTTATTTGTGTTGTTTTATGAAATCATATAACAGCACACTTTACCTTTTTTCTTTATTTATGTTTTATAATGAACACTTTTATTTTCCATTATACAAAAATTTAGTAAAACTACACTAAAGGGTAAAATGAAGTTGAAAACAATTTGCTTTTTTTGTATAGAACTTTAAATCTCTAATCATGAAGAAGAAATCTTTATCTGATTCTAGTCTGGAAGAAATAATTGAGAATAAAAAATATGTAAAAAAAAGCATAATTACCTTTGCAATTTTGTGGACAGTTGTCTTGTCGATCATGATAATTATATCGAGATACAATTTATTCTTAATATTTTTTCCGGTTGCAATTGCGACAATCATTCCGATTTATATTTATATGGGACAAATAAATTCTGAAATTAAGAAACGTAATTCTTAAAAAAACAATGGATTCCTAGGATTGTCTTAAAAAAATATAAATAACTTGAAAATGAACTGCAAAAACTGCAATAATGAAATAGAATACAATTTTTGTCCAAATTGTGGACAACCTTCAAAGTTGAAAAGGATTGACGCCCATTATATAACTCATGAAATTGAGCATGTTTTACATTTTGATCGCGGCATTTTATTTACTATCAGGGAACTTTTTGTAAATCCGGGACAAAATATCAGAGATTATATTTCAGAAAACAGAAGCCGCCTTGTAAAACCAGTCATTTTTATAATTTTAGCATCTTTGATTTATACACTCATAAGCCATACTTTTCATATTGAAGATGAATATATAAAGCATGACGGAATGGAAAATTCTGCGGTTGTAAAAATTTTAGGCTGGTTTCAGGCACACTATGGGTATATGAATATTTTCACAGGAATGTTTATTGCTGTCTGGCTAAAAGTATTTTTTAAGAAATATGGCTATAACTTTTTTGAGTTGCTGATCATGTTGTGTTTTGTACTTGGAATTTCAATGCTCATTTTTGCTTTTTTTGCTTTGGCAGAAGGAATTTTTCATATTAAATTATTGCATATTGCAGGAGTAATAGGCATGATTTATTTAACCTGGGCGACAGGCAGTTTCTTTGAAAAAAAGAATATAGGGAATTATTTCAAAGCGTTAACTTGCTATTTATTAGGAATGATGACTTTCTTTATTTTAACATTTGCAATAGGAATAACAATTGATATAATAACAAAACATTAAAAGACATGGAAGATAATAAAATACCATCATTTGTTTTTGGTGTAGTAGCAGTTATTTTAGGCTGGACACTGGTAAAGCATTTCGACTTTGAAAATCTACGATTTAAGCAACCTTGGTTAGATACCTTATACATCATAATTTTTCTGTTTTCGATTTATGTTCTTATAAAAAATTATAGAAGCAAAACCGAAAAATAAAAGCATCCACTTCAAAAACACAATGAAATTTCATTTCAATACCAATTTCTAAATACTTATTTTCGCTTTCAATTAAGAAATAGAAAATGAAGGTCTGTATTGCTGAAAAACCTAGTGTAGCACGAGAAATTGCATCCGTTTTGGGAGCCAATGCCAAGCACGATGGCTATTACGAAGGCAATGGTTATGCCGTCACCTACACTTTTGGGCATTTATGTACTTTAAAAGAACCCAACGATTACAAACCACATTGGAAAAGCTGGGATTTGAACAACCTGCCTATGCTTCCTGAAAAATTTGAAACTAAGGTGGTTCAGAATTCAGGTATCGAAAAGCAGTTTAAAATCATAAAAAGTTTATTTGACAAAGCAGATTTGGTCATCAACTGCGGGGATGCCGGACAAGAGGGAGAATTGATTCAGCGTTGGGTAATGAACGAAGCCAATTATAAAGGTGAAGTGCAGCGTTTATGGATTTCTTCATTAACCACCGAAGCCATAAAAGAAGGTTTTGAAAACTTAAAACCATCCACAAATTATGATAATTTATTCTACGCCGGTTTTTCAAGAGCGATTGGCGACTGGCTGCTCGGAATGAATGCTACACGTTTGTATACCGTAAAACATGGTGGTTACAAACAAGTCTTATCGATAGGCCGCGTGCAGACGCCAACCTTAGCGATGGTCGTTGACCGTTTTAAGGAAATTGAGAATTTCAAACCCCAGCCCTACTGGGAATTGCAGACTTTGTACAGGGAAACACTTTTTAGTTATGAAGAAGGCCGTTTTTTGAATAAGGAAGATGGGGAAATTTTGGCCAGTAAAGTCAAAGAAAGTGAATTCGAAATTGTTTCGATTGATAAAAAAAATGGAAACGAGTTTGCCCCAAAATTATTCGATTTGACAGGCTTACAGGTTTATTGCAATACAAAATTTGGTTTTTCTGCAGATGAAACACTTAAAATTGCACAAAGTTTGTACGAGCAAAAAGTAGTTACATATCCCAGAGTTGATACCACCTTTTTGCCAAGTGATATTTATCCGAAAGTACCGGGAATCCTGCAGAAATTATCGAATTATAGTACTTTGACCCAACCTATTTTACAAAAAAAAATAAAAAAATCACCAAAAGTTTTCAACGATAAAAAAGTTACAGATCACCACGCTATTATTCCAACCGGAATTGAAATCAATTTACCGTATAATCAGCAGCAGGTTTATGATATTATTGTAAAACGTTTCATTGCTGTTTTTTATGATGATTGTTTGGTAGCGAATACCACAGTAATTGGAAAAGCTGCCGAAGTACTTTTTAAAACTACCGGAAAACAAATCTTAAAAAAAGGTTTTAGAGTAGTTTTTGAAGATCCGAATGCCAAAGAAAAAGAAGCCGATTTATTACCAACTTTTGTTGTGGGAGAAAAAGGTCCGCACGAGCCTTCTTTTTTAGAAAAAGAAACCAAACCACCCAATCAGTTTACAGAAGCCACTTTGCTTCGTGCCATGGAAACCGCAGGAAAACAGGTTGACGACGAAGATTTACGCGAACTGATGAAAGAAAATGGCATTGGCCGACCTTCAACACGGGCGAATATTATTGAAACACTTTTTAAACGGCAATATATTGTTCGGAACAAAAAACAGGTCTTGCCTACTCCAACCGGAATTCAGCTTATTGAAACGATTCAGAATGAATTAATCAAGTCGGCAGAATTGACGGGTTCCTGGGAGAAACAACTGAAAGATATCGAAAAAGGCACTTTTACTGCCGGGGCTTTTATTAAAAACATGAAGCGCATGGTTGAAGCTTTGGTTACTGAAGTACGAAGTGAAACCAGACATGCCAATATTTCGCACGCTGGAAATGTTCAAAAAGAAGCGGTAAAAGTCGAGAAAAAGAAAGCTGCCGGAATTTTGGCAGAAGCCTGTCCGAAGTGCAAAAAAGGAAATCTGATAAAAGGAAAATCAGCTTATGGATGCTCTGAGTATAAAGCTGGTTGTGATTTTATATTGCCGTACATTTTTTCTGGAAAAAAAATATCCGAAAGCCAATATTTACGACTGGTTCAAAAAGGTTCTACAGTAAATATAAAAGGCTTTAAAACCGATGAAAGCACGATTGAAGGTTTGATTCGGTTTGAAGAAAATTTCAAACTCAAATTAGAGCCCAAAAAGACTATTCCGAAAGCAGAATCTGACACAACATCAAATGTATTGACGTGCCCAAAGTGTAAAAAAGGAACAATTTTAAAAGGTAAAACTGCCTATGGCTGTGGTGATTATAAATTAGGCTGTGATTTTAAAGTCACGTTTGATGATGTCAGATCCAAATTAAAAGATCAAAAACCGACGAGAGAACTCGTTCATGCTATTTTGAGTGAAAGCTTTTAGTTATTTTACGCAGATCTAAAAAAGATCTAAGCAAATGCTCGCAGATTTTTCTATTATAATCTATGAACGCTTTTCAAACTTTAAATTCCATTAATTATAGTTAGTTGTGTAATTCGTTGCAATCATTTTTTTTATACTTTAGTACCTCAATACAAAACCAAAAATTAGCATCTATGTATCATAAAATTACACTTTTAGCACTTGTATTAACCTTTGCTTCCTGTCAGAAAAAAGAATCTGTTGAAAAAGATAAAATAAAAGCAGCAGACTGGCTTATCGGAAATTGGGAAAACACTTCCCCGGATGGCATACTTACCGAAAACTGGCAAAACGTAAACGATAGCACTTTTAATGCTGAATCCTATTTCATAAAAGGAAAAGACACTTTGCATTTTGAAAGTATTGTTTTGACACAAAAGGGCGAAACACTTACGTATATTGCTACTGTAAAAGGGCAAAATGAGGGTAAACCTGTGAGTTTCACTTCAACTTCAGAAACCGAAAATAAATTGACCTTCGAAAATCCACAACATGATTATCCTCAAAAAATCACGTATACAAAAGGTGCCAAAAATACTTTGACAGCAGAGATTTCAGGAAAACTGCAAGGGAAAATGACAACTGAAAGATTTATAATGAAGAAGAAATAATTATTGTTTTTATAGGGTAAATACTATCGCTTGTCTAATTAAAAAAAATAAAACAAAAAGAATTCCTAACTTTACAAAAAGAACAATTATGAGTTTTACGGATAAACATATTATAGAAAGCTATTCCATGTTATTTGAAGGATTAAATTCATTAACCAAAATTGAATTAATAGAACGTTTAACGAAATCTTTAAAAAGAGAAAAAACTTCTAAAAAAGATCCTTTTTTTGAATCCTTTGGCGCTTTTGGTTCAGAAAAATTTGCAGATGAAATTGCAAATGAAATTAAGTCCAGTAGAAAATTCAGAACTAAAGAAATTAAATTTTAATGCAATATCTATTAGATACAAATATTTGTGTTTTCTTTTTGCGTGGAAAATTTAATCTTGATGAAATTATTCGGCAAAAAGGTAAAGAAAATTGCTTCATTTCAGAAATAACAGTTTTCGAACTCCGCTTTGGTGCAGAAAACAGTGAGAATCCTGAAAAATCCCATAGAGCTGTTGACTTATTTGTTAATGGAATAGCTGTATTCCTATTTACAGTTCAATTAAAAAATATGCTGTAGAAAAGGTTCGTTTAAGAAAATTAGGCAAGCCAATTAATGACGAATTTGACCTCTTAATTGGTGTAACTGCTTCTGAAAATAAACTTACATTAGTAACAGATAATGAAAAAGATTTCGGAAATTTAGAAAATCTTAAAATTGAAAACTGGTTTCGAAAATAATAAACTTACTCATTCTCCCCAATCTTATTGACCATCAAAATCATTAATACGCCTAAAAGCGACATAATTAAAAACGCCCATTTCATACTCAAATATTCAGAGATAAAACCCACCATTGGCGGAACTAATAAAAATCCCAAATAACCAATTGTAGATATAGAAGTTATGGCAGAACCACTGCTTAATTTTGAAGATCTTCCAGCAATACTAAATACTAAAGGAACTACGCAGGAAACTCCAAATCCAATTAAAACGTAACCAAAAATAGTGGGGTAAGCATACGGAAGAATAAAACAAAGCGCAAAACCTGCGGTAATTAAAATCCCGCTGTAAAGCAGAATCTTTTTAATACCAAATTTGGTTACGCCATAATCTCCAAATACACGTCCCAAAGTCACCGCTGTTGCAAAAAACACAAATGCTGCACTGGTTAATTTTGGAGAAGCTTTTAATATATTTTCAAAATAAATACCGCTCCAGTCGTACATCGTATTTTCGCAAGCCATAGAAACGAAACAAATCACAGCAAATTTTATCAAGTTTTTTTCCGGCATTGCAAAGAATTTCTTTTTTACAGGAACTGGCTCATTATGAATACTCAACGGATAAAAACAAGCCGTAAGAGCCAGCATAAAAACACTTACACCTAATAAATGATGAGATGGTGCAATATGCTGAGTTACCATTACATACCCAAAACCTGCTCCTGAAAAAACAGCAATACTCCAAACAGCATGAAAACTCGTAATAATAGATTTTGGATATAGCTTCTGTACTTCAAGGGATTGCGCATTAATGGATAAATTAAAAATATTACGCGAAGCGCCAAAAATTAAAAGTACAAGAACCAATTGCCATACAAAAGCCACTAAGCCTGGTAAAGAGAGGACAATATTAAACATTATGGCTCCTAAAAGCATAATATAACGACTACTATGTTTGTTTAATAATTTCCCTGTAAATGGCATTGTTAGCATTAAACCAATTGGAAATGCAAATAAAACAGCACCAAACTGCGCTTCAGACAAATGCAATTGAGCTTTTATATGTGGAATTCGGGATACCCATGAAGAATATCCAAATCCGGAAAGGAAAAAAAACACAGTATTAGCTAATCTAAATCCTTTGGGAGTATTCTGTATTTTTTTTAAAAAGGGAATAATCATTGAGTCGTTTTCAATTAAAATTTGCCTGCAAAATTAAGGTTTTTAAACCAACTTCCCTTTTTTAAGTTTTCTTAAAATCATTCAAATATTAAAACGATTAAATCCACAATAATTTATAATTAAAAATATACTTATTGCATTTTTTATTCTCCTTTAGAAAATATTCTAAAATTATATATAATCAATCTAAATAATATTTGTTCAAGAAATATTAATTTTTACATTTGCATTGTTTTTATTAATTCTAAATAAAAACAATAATAACCAAATCCAAAAACAAATGAAATACCTCAATCAGAAAACAATTCGTTTTCTATTTACAATCAGTTTTCTATTTTCAGCCTTTGTAATGTTTGCTCAACAAAACAATGGAAAACTCAAAGGAACAATCACAACATCTGAAGGAGATGCTGCAGCGGGTGTAAACATTATTCTTAAAGACTCTAAGTATGGTACCATTTCTAATGAAGATGGTGCTTTTGAATTTAACAGAGTAAAAGCAAATACATACACTTTACAAGTTTCTTTGACAGGTTACGAGACCTTGGAGCAAGAAATAACAGTTACAGAAAATGAAACAGCAACCCTTAATTTACAACTAAAAGTATCGAACAAAGAATTAAAAGAAGTTGTAATAAATGGTCGTAAAAGCATCTTATCCAAAAAGACAGATTATGTGGCCAGAATGCCCATATCTAATCTTGAAAATCCACAGGTTTATAGTGTCATTCATAAAGAACTATTACAGGAACAAGTAGCTGTAAATATTGAAACAGCGATAAGAAATACGCCAGGTGCTGTCCCTGTTAGTTTTCCTTCAGGAGGAATTGCAATTACTTTTAGAGGATTTGCAACAGGAATCAATGCCAGAAACGGTATGGAAACTGTTTCAGGACGTTCTTCTGTCGATCTTTCAAACGTAGAAAGAATTGAAGTTCTTAAAGGACCTTCGGGAACTTTATTCGGTTCTTCTATATCTTCTTATGGAGGTGTTGTCAATCTGGTAACAAAAAAACCTTTTGAAACTACAGCGACAGAAGTTTCTTATACAGCCGGAAGCTTTAATTTAAATCGTTTAACCGCCGATGTAAATACACCCCTTAATAAAGACAAAACGGTTTTGTTTAGAGTAAACTTAGCATATAACAATGAAAAAAGTTTTTTAGATTACGGATTTAATAAAACTACAGCAATTTCTCCAAGCCTTACCTATAAAGCAAGCGACAAACTTACTTTTAACATTGATGCAGAATTAATAAATTCGAACAATACCAGAAGAACATAT
Organism: uncultured Flavobacterium sp.; assembly: GCA_965650235.1. Taxonomy (GTDB): domain Bacteria; phylum Bacteroidota; class Bacteroidia; order Flavobacteriales; family Flavobacteriaceae; genus Flavobacterium. The sequence goes on from CBFGNY010000174.1 coordinate 8,462, forward strand.
AATACTTATGCGCCAACTTCCGGAATAACTAATCCGGGTGATTTAAAATTAGATTATAAAAAAACATTATTCCATGATGATAATGATGCGAAAACTTCAGGAAATAAATTTTTTGCTCAGGCAGAATATGAAATTTCAGAAAACTGGAAATCAACCACTCTTTTTTCGTATGTTGGTGAAAATGTAGAGCGCAGTTATCAAACCTATGCTGTATGGAGTTCTCCTACACAAGCCACAAGAAGAGTTGGTAACTGGGGGCCTATTGAGACTAATTTCACTAATATCCAGGAAAACATCAATGGTCAGTTTTCAACAGGAGGTATCAAACATACATTTTTAGCAGGGCTAAATTATAGATTAAATGAATCTAAGTTTTCATCTGGAATTGCAACTTTTGATAATATCGACGTAACTACTGGCTATACCGTTTTTAGAAGGAAAACGGCTGAAGCTGCAATAAATCAAAATGCTTCAGTTGCTGCAAATCAACAAACTATTAGTGCTTATGCCAGTGATGTAATTAACGTTAGTGATAGATTGTACGCAATGTTGAGTTTACGCCTGGACAACTTTGACCAAAAAAATACA
>CBFGNY010000175.1:0-8985 GCA_965650235.1 uncultured Flavobacterium sp.
GCTCCCGAAACTTTTGGTGTGCTGGTATTATAATAAGGAGCCATTTTGCTTATTTTTATAGTTTGTACTTTTCCATCGGTATCTTTATTCCAAAGTATTTCAGCATCAATTACTATTTTAGCCTCGCCTGTATCAAGATCAAGATTTACAACCTCCTCACAAGAGGATAACAATAAAATAAAAAGAGAACTGCATAAGATTAGTACTTTACTTTTAAAATTATTTTTTGCTGCTTTATTCATATTGTTAAAATTTAAAATTATAAGAAACGCCTGGAACTAATCCGTAAATTGATAGTTTTTTGGTTTCATTTAGTCCTGTATCCTCATTTGTTGCAAATGTCATAGAAGCAGCATTTTTTCTGTTATAGATATTATAGATGCTAAAAACCCAATAGCTTTGCCAACCTTTCTTTTTATCTGGTTTTGGCGTATAAGTCGCAGCTAGATCTAAGTGATGGTAAAGAGGAAGCCTGTTTCCATTTCGTAAGGAAAAATTTGGTATGTTAAATCCGCCAAATTCATAATATCCATTAGCATATGTGACTGGCTGACCAGATTGCAATGAAAAATTAGCATTATAAGACCACTTTGCACTTCTTTCATAAGTAGCAACAACACTTAAGCTATGTAATTTATCATATCCTGATAAATACCAGTTACCATTGGCAATTCCGGGTTCTTCAGGTGTTCTTCCCGGAGTTTTTTGTTCTGCTCTTGACAGCGTGTAAGAGACCCAACCATTAAAGCGGCCAGTATTTTTTCTAAATAATAATTCCATACCGTACGATCTGGCTTTACCACTTAGAATAACCTGTTCTATATTATTGTTTGCCAACAAATTGGCACCTTCTACATAATCAATACGATTTTGAATCTTTTTATAAAACAATTCACCTTCAAAGGAATAATCACGATCTTTTATATTTTGAAAATATCCTATCGCATATTGATCCAGTAATTGCGGTTTCATAAAAGGACCGCTTGGTGTCCAGAGATTCATTGGCAAAGGCGATTGCGTGTTAGATAACATATGAATATATTGCGCCATTCTGTTATAACTTGCTTTTACAGATGCATCTTCGCTAAAAGCGTATGATAATGCTGCACGAGGTTCAAAATTGTCAAATTTACTTATAATTTCACCGCTTTTATAAGATATGGTTCCGGTTGGATTACCTTCTTCATAAATATTGTACTTTGGATTGTATACTACTGATTGTCCATCTTCATAAGTACTTATTTCCTCGCTTCCCAAACGATAGAACAAACTGTAGCGAAGTCCGTATCGCAGATTCAATTTCTCGGTAATCTGATGTTCAAAGTCTATGTAAGCTGCAGATTCTAAAGAATATTTTTTATCCAATTGTTGGTAATTATACTGTGAATCTGAAGTGGTGGGCTGAACTGTTCCGGGATTAAAATTATAATAAGTCCCCTCAAGTCCGTAGTTCAGTTTAAAATTCTGAGTAACGGATTGATTCCAATTGTATTTTGAACCATAGGTTTGAACCATATTTTTCCATTTGAACTCCTGAATATCAAGATTAAGGTTAAATTTATAATCACTGTAGAAAACGGATAAGTTGGTGTTTAAGTTATCGGAGAATTTATGCTTCCAGTTAAAAATTCCCATCGTATTCCCAAATTGAATGTCTACCAGATTGTTTAGGCGAATAACGTCATTTCCTAAATAACCGGAAAAACTAACCGTATTGTTTTCATTAAGGCGATAATTAAATTTAGCATTTAGATCATAAAAACTAATACCAGCATTGAGATCGGTTAATTTTAAAAACATATTTACATAAGTTGTCCGGCCACCAATTATAAAAGAACCTTTACCCTTCTTTATAGGCCCCTGCACCAAAAGACGACTTGAGATTAAACCAATTCCTCCGTTTACCTTATAATTTTCAAGATCTCCCGTTTGTTGGTTTACATCAAGAACAGAGGAAACCCTTCCTCCAAATTTTGACGGAATGCCACCTTTGTATAAATCTAATCCGCTCATCATGTCAGCATTAAAAACGGAGAAAAAACCAAACATATGCGAATCTCCAAAAACCGGAGCGCCGTCCAATAAAATCAGGTTCTGATCTGCTGCGCCACCACGAACATTAAAACCTGATGAAGCTTCACCTGCATTGGTCACTCCTGGCAATGTCAATAGTGATTTTAACGGATCCGGCTCGCCCATTGCAGCCGGAATTCTCTTAATCTCTTCCATAGAAAGCTTATTGACACTCATCTGCGTATTTCTTACATCAACCGCTTTAGAGTTGGTAATTATTACCTGCTCTAATTGATGGCTGTCTGCCTCAATGCTAAAATTTATTCGTAAATCATCAGAAACTGTAATTTGTTTTTCTTTGTTACTTAAACCTACATAACTAACTACAACAGTATAAGTCCCTTTATTTAATTCAAATGAAAACATTCCATTTGCGTCTGTCGTGGCACCAGTTTCCAATTCTTTAATAAAGATATTGGCTCCAATAACTGGCTCCTTGTTCTCATCTAAAACCTGACCGGTCAGCTTATTTTTTTTTTTGGCTGTAGCTGATTTTGATTTTTTTTGCTTTACGAAAATATTATTTCCTACGATTGAAAATTGAATCGAATTGTTCTTATTCAGTTCATTGATAAGTGCTTTTATTTCTATATTTTTATACGTGCTTTCTTGATTAAAATATTTTTGACTTGTATTAATCTGATCCGTAAAAGCAAATTTAAAATCGGTTTGGTTCTCAATTTGCCTGAACACTTCTTTTAATGCCATATTTTGATCTACAGTTACTGTTACGTTTTGAGAAAACATACACAAACTGAATAAAAAAAAGCATGCTGAAATTATATGCTTCATGAATTTTTGTATTTTTGAATTATTGTTAAATGGGATAGTTCTATACTACCCTGACTATGAGGAGGATGTTTAGTTTCGCGGCTAGTGCATCCTTTTCTTTTCTATTGAAAAGTAATCTGCTTTAATTGATCATTTATTTCAAAGTTTAGGTTATACATTTCTGATATTAATTGTACAATTGTTTTTAAATCTTCTTTTTTATTTATTCTCACTGTAATTCGCTGATTATCGTATTCCTGTGGAATAAGCATTTTGTAACCATAGTTTGCCATAATATAATCACTGACAGAACTTAGTTTTTCGTTTTCAAAATCCGTAAACCTGTTGAATTTTGATATGTCGCAGGTATTGTTTCCATAAATAAATTTTTCACCCGGTTTAAGTATCCATCTTTTATCCTGGTCTTTTACACTCATCTGAACACTTCCTTCATAAAGTTCAACAGATACTTCTTTTTCATTATACCCTTTAACTGTAAATGAAGTTCCTAATACAGTAGTTGTGGTTTCATTGCAAAAAACCTGAAAGGGATGTTTTTTATCCTTTTTAACTTTAAAATAGGCTTCACCTTCCACTATAATCTTTCTGTTGTTTTCAAAATTATTGGCATAGACAATCTTAGAATTCGGACTCAATTCTACTCTTGAACTATCTGGCAAGGCTATAATTTTTATTATCGAGGAAGTATTTTCAATTTCGTTTGAAGTAAGGTAAATATTATCCTGTAATGGGCTTCTGTTAAAATATATTCCAGTTCCTATTAGCATAAAAATGATAACTGATGCTGCCGCTGCGTAACGCCAAACTTTGAACTTTGTTTTTTTCGCTGCAAAGGCTTTAGCTTGAAATTCTTTCCAACAAGCCATTTTTTCATTATCGGAATGTGAAACAGGAGTTTCATCCCATATCTTTTTTAATTCTTCTTCTATTTTTTTTTCATTCATGTCTTTGGAGCGTTAAAGTTTCTGACAATAAAATCCCTGCTTATTAAAAACACCATATACCATTTCCTTAATATCTCTGTTGGTTTCGATTCTTAGAATTCTTTGACGATTTTTGAAGTCAAAATATATAATACAATCAGAAATAATGAACTGTAAAAGAACCACAATTAAGCTTGCGTCTTTTTTAGTTCTAACATTTGTTTTATACGCCTCAATATTCATTTTTATGTTCTGTTTATATCTATAACAAACGAGAACAGAAAAGTTCCTAATGGTCTTCGACTTTTTTTCGAATAAATTTACTGGCGAGATAAATGTGATTGGCAATAGTCTTTTCAGAAAGATCTGTCATTGCTGCAATCTCCTTATAGCTAAGGTTTTCCAGTTTATGTAAAGTAAATATTTTTTGCTGCTGCTCAGGAAGCTGATTTATGAAAGAATGTAGTTTTTCGCTTCTTTCTTCAAAAAGTTCTGTTTCTGTATCTTCTTGCTCAGGCTGAAACTCCGGATCAAGCTGAATAATTTTATTTTCCCGGTTAACATGATTAATAATGATGTTTTTGCATATCACAAACAGTTGCTTGTCAAATAAAACATCTTCATTAAGTAATTCCCTTTTATTATACAACCTTAAAAAAGTCTCCTGAACAAAGTCCTGTGGGGTAAGAACTGTAAAATTAAATCGTTTGGCAATGTTTATAAGTTTGTCATAGTAATTTAAATAAGCCTGTTTAAAAGAAGCTTCATCGCCTTTTTTTAAACTTAATATAAACTTTCTGTTGTCCATAACGCAAACGTGATAATAAGACTTAACTCAATGTCCAAAATAATATTGTATTCGAATATTCAAGCCTCCTAAAAAATTTAAAATGTACTTTAAGGCACTTTACAAAGAACAGAAATTTATTCTGAAATATTTATATCAAAATTAAATTTTCATATATTAAATTATTGGATTATTATTCACATTTTTCGATAATCTATAGATTTTCTTTAGATAAAACTTAATTTGGACTAATTATTTTAAAGATAAAAAACTTACAATTCCAATATCTTTTTGTAACTTAATTAAAGATTTAAGGCTTATAATCAAAACTAAAAAGCCTATCCAAACGTATATATAAAAAACGATAATCTTTAATGAGGTAAATTCAATTCACTGGAAACGTTTTTGGAAAAACATTGAATCTTATCTCATTTTAAGGGTTATTGTTTTTTATTTTATTCAAATCAACTACTACATATAAATTTTAATATTACCATCGAATTGTAATGTAAATAATAACAACAAAATTCTTATTGATAGGTAATAATGAAAATGATATTTATATTTACTTTATAAATTGAAATAAATTAAATTGGATTTTTTAGATAAAGCGTACAGTTATAATTTTGAAGGAATTACTAATGAGGTTTACCAGTTTAGGTTCATTAGCGTTGGACTACATGAAATAACCAAAATTGTTTCTATTTCGCCAGTAAATAAAAACCTGAATTGGTATAGTGTTGGTTTTGGAAATCTGGAAAATTATGAAAACATAATCAGCGTTAATGATTTGTCTGAAATTAACAATAACGATTATGACGAAGTTTTAGCTACCGTATTTATGTGCATTCTTCATTTTTTTGTTTCCAACCCTGATCCTATTATTCTGTTTTTTGGAAATACATTACATAAACACCGCTTGTACAAACAAAAAATTTCTTCGAATATTACTATTTTAGAACAATATCTGGACATTTCAGGAGGCAAAATACAAGAGGAAATAAAAATTATTGAAAAAAAACAGACTATTACCAGAAAAGGGAAAAAGCACGAAAGAATAATTAGGGAAAAAGACCTGACATCGATTAGCAATAGTATTGAAATAAAAAGTATTGAAAAGTATAACCAGTGCAAAACATCTGATTATCAATTTGTTTTGTTTAAGTTAAAAAAAGACCTCTGATTATTGAAATAATAAAAAAATAGTATATTTGTAGCGTTATGGGAGCAAAACAATTAAGAGATATAGTAGAAAAACAAATAGAGAAATCTACTAACTTTTGGGCCGGTCGTCCTAAAATGACTGTTCAGGAGTTAGAAGCTGTAGAAAAGTTTGCCAAAGAAAAAAGCAGGATTTTTGAAAAAGTATTTGATTCTCCTGAAAAAATAGACAAAATAAATAAAATGCAAAACAGCGCATTATAATTGATATTTTAATTCAAAAAAACCACCTAATTCAGGTGGTTTTTTTATGCCTTTATTTGAATGTAATTAAAGTTAATGCCTTTTAGAAATATAAATTATTTCCATTTTTTAACTCCCTCTCCTTTTCTTTGCCAGTTCGCTTTCGCTCGTGTTGAGAGAGCCCGCATGAGATAAAAACTGTTTTATATTTCTAAAAGTATTACAATCATCAGGTTTATAATTTTGTAAGGCAGAAAAAAAATTATGTAAGTAAAAGTCGGTTTTTGTTCGTCAATTTGTAAAAACGATTACAGCATGAAAACTTTTTTACGTAATAACGGATTATCAATCTGCTTTTTAGCTTTGTTTATTGTGACATTGCTTGGTCAGATATTTTTTGGTTTTGAAGAACATAATAAAGAATTGATACAAGAAGGCAGTGCAGCTATTAATCTTTCGGCCTATCTTGTTTCGGGCCATTTTCTTCAATCGACATTTGAGAATTGGGAAAGCGAATTCCTCCAAATGGCATTACTTGTTGTATTCACTATTTTTTTAATGCAAAAAGGTTCATCTGAATCCAAAGATCTTGATAAGGATGAAGAAGTAGACAGAGAGCCCTCTCCGAATCGAAAAGATGCCCCATGGCCTGTGAAAAAAGGTGGATGGGTTCTGGGAATTTATAAACATTCACTGACGATCGCTCTGTTCTTGTTATTTATAGCCTCGTTTATTGTTCACTTTTATGGAAGCCTTAAAGATGAAAATGAACAATCGGCATTAAAAGGAATGCCTTTGCAATCTGTCTCTGAATATATTGGTGATTCGAGGTTTTGGTTTGAATCTTTTCAGAATTGGCAAAGTGAATTTCTTTCTGTTTTTGTTATCGTAGTCCTTTCTGTTTATTTGCGACAGATTGGTTCCTCACAATCAAAACCTGTTGATGCTCCTAACATGGAGACAGGTGAATAATATCTTTTACTTCATTAAAATTTATCATTATAACAAAGCAACACCCTGAACATCAACAGTACAGGGAGGTATTAAAAATAATGAATTAGTTATATAAACTCAGAATTTCAACTTTAAAAAATGCATTATGAGAAAATTAACAGATTACTTTGGGCAAAATATTACCGGTAAACGAGTTGTTGTTACAGGCGGAACAACTGGAATAGGAAAGGCAACTGCCGACTTATTAGTATCACTTGGCGGTCGTGTGCTTATTTTTGGAAGAGATCACGAAGATTTCCAAAATGCCATTGATGATATCAAAAAGCAGTTCCCCGATGCCGAAATTTATGGTACTCCGGCCGATGTAACGAAAAAAGAAGATATTGAAAAAATCTTAGAAATAGTCGATAACGAATTGGGCGGAATTGACATTTTAATCAATAACGCAGCGTTGGCAGCACCCGGAATTACAAAGGAAAGTTATGACGAATACAAATATATTATAGATACAAATATCACAGGCTATCTCGCATTTGCACAGGAGGCTGCATCCAGGATGTCTAATCAAAAATCAGGACACATCATCAATATTGGGTCTATGAGTGCTGAAAGTCGTGAACCAACCAGTACAATTTATGTAGCTACTAAAACAGCAATCAGAGGGTTTAGTACGTCATTACGCAAGGAATTAAATCCACTGGGAATCAAGGTTTCGCTAATTGAACCGGGTGCGGTAACAAGCGACATGCAGTCGGGGACCAAAGAAGAACATCAGGAGAAAATAGACAAAATGGAAATGCTTGAAGCATATGATATTGCAATGAGCATACTTTTTTGTCTGTCACAACCTAAAAGATGTGATATCGTGACCATGCAAATACGACCACATTTACAAAGCATTTAGACCTTGATTTTAAATCGACTGGTTAAATGGTAATTGTAGAAGATAGATATTCAATTCTATAAAATATCCGTTTTTATATAAAGTAAATTTGAAAAACAGAGAAAACAACTTATGTAACTCTCTGTAAATCTGAATTTAGAAGCACAATACAAAAAAAACTCCATCAAGCCTTAATTTTTAATTACGTAAAATTCATTATCAATATGAAAAATTTTCAAGACGAAAAACAACGTGATTTGTCTACAAACAAATCTGACGGAACTAACAAGTTCCTGACTACTGATCAGGGTGTTCGCATCAACGATGATAACAATTCGCTAAAAGCTGGGGATAGAGGCCCTTCCCTACTCGAAGATTTTATATTAAGAGAAAAAATTACTCATTTTGACCATGAACGTATTCCGGAAAGAATTGTGCATGCACGTGGTTCCGGGGCCCATGGTTTTTTTGAAGTAACAAATCCAATACCAGAGTTAACGAAAGCCGGATTCTTAAGTCTAGCCGGACTAAAAACTCCGGTATTTGCAAGATTTTCTACCGTTGCAGGCTTCAGGGGCTCTACAGATCTTGCCAGAGACGTAAGAGGTTTTGCTGTTAAATTTTATACACAGGAAGGTATTTATGACCTTGTTGCCAATAATATGCCTGTATTTTTTATTCAGGATGCTTCTAAATTTCCGGATCTTGTACATGCTGTAAAACCGGAACCTCACAATGAAATTCCTCAGGCTGCCTCTGCTCATGATACTTTTTGGGATTTTATTTCCTTAATGCCAGAATCTATGCACATGATTATGTGGCTTATGTCTGATCGTGCAATCCCAAGAAGCTATCGAATGATGGAAGGATTTGGAGTACATACTTTCAGACTAGTAAACCATGAAGGACAATCTACTTTTGTAAAATTCCATTGGAAACCTAAACTAGGTACTCACGCTGTAGTTTGGGATGAAGCTCAAAAAATATCAGGAAAAAATCCTGACTTTCACAGACAAGATTTATGGGAAGCAATTGAAATGGGTAATTTCCCTGAATGGGAATTAGGCGTGCAGATAATTCCCGAAGAAGATGAACACAAATACGAGTTCGATTTACTGGATCCAACCAAAATTGTTCCTGAAGAACTTGTGCCGGTAACCATAGTAGGA
>CBFGNY010000176.1:0-8934 GCA_965650235.1 uncultured Flavobacterium sp.
AGAATAAAGAATAAAGAATAAAGAATAAAGAATAAAGAATAAAGAATAAAGAGAGTTAATTAAAGTTCAATGTAATTTATAAAGCCCCTATTTAAAAATTGGGGCTTTCTTTTATAAGATTTTTACCTAAAAAATTTTGTTTTTGAATTTTATTAAAAACTTGCGTCTTTGATAAAATTACGGTGATATATTTTTTTAAGTATATTTTTTTTGCTGATTTTTTAGCAATGCTTCATTGATGGTTTTAATGGTTTAAGTTGATTTTTCAATCATACAGGTGGCTGAGATGTCGTTTTTGCATCAAATGATGCACGATTTGCTTCATCCGTTCTACACTTGCAGTCAACTAGATTTTACTTTCGTTAAGAAATATTTAAGAAATTGTTTTCTGTCACAGAGTTGGATAAAAACAACATATTAAATGTTTTTCTAAACTAAAGATTAACTAATTATCAAACAAACTAAACTAAATTTTTATGCAGAAAAGAACATTAAAAAAGCTATTGTTTTTAATAGTATGTATGTGGGGAAATTTTTTCTTTGCTCAAACTGTTAAAGGTAAAGTAACATCGGGCGAATTCAGTCTTCCAGGTGTTAGTATAGTAGTACAAGGAACAAAAAACGGAACCAATACTGATTTTGACGGTAGCTTTACTTTAAACAATGTAGACCCAAAAGCGACATTGATTTTTAGTTACGTAGGCTACAAAAATTTATCATTGCCAGCAGATACAAAGTCAGTAATGCACGTAGTTATGGTTAATGAACTGGAAAAATTAAATGAAGTAGTTGTTATTGGATACGGAACTTCAAAAAGGAAAGATATAAATGGGGCAGTTTCTTCTATTAAGGCTTCTGAAATTCAGGACAAGCCATTTACTTCTATCGATCAGGCTCTTGTAGGTAAGGCAGCTGGGGTAAATGTTACTCAAAATTCCGGTACTCCGGGAGGAGGAATCTCAGTTCAGATTAGAGGAATTACTTCTATTAATGGTAATGAGCCTTTATATGTAATTGACGGAACACCTGTTTTTGCGGATAAAAACAACGATTCTTTTTCATTTAGCGCATTAGGCGGAGGAAACGGACAAACTAAAAACTCAGCCTTGTCTGGTTTGAATATTTCGGACATCGAAACTATTGACATTTTAAAAGACGCGTCAGCAACTGCAATCTATGGTGCAAATGGCGCAAATGGTGTTGTTTTGATTACAACCAAAAAAGGAAAAAAGGGAAAATCAACATTTGCCTATGAAACGTATTTGGCTACTCAGGAAGTAACAAATACTGTTGATGTTTTAAACTTGCCGCAATATGCTAATTATCAGGCAAAAATTTTCAAATTTAATGGTGAGCCTGTACCGTATCAATATCAAAAACCTGATTTATTGGGTAATGGAACAAATTGGCAGGATGAGCTTTTTAGATCGGCTACAATGTACAACCATCAATTGTCATTCTCCGGTGAAAAAGAAGGAACAAGATATTACACTTCTTTAAATTATTTTGATCAGGAGGGAATTGTTTTAAATTCAGATTTCAACAGGTTGTCTATGCGTTTAAATGTAGATTCTAATGTTAAATCCTGGTTAAAGATAGGGAACAACATGTCGGTAAGTAAGTCGACACAAAAAGTAGTAAGAAATGATGACAGAGGAGGTTTAGTGATGAACACATTAAGACAATCTCCGGAATTACCGGTAAGATCTAATGATGGTTCTTATGCAGGGCCAACCAGTGGTTTGGGATCTTCTGCAAATGAGGCAACGAACCCAATCGCTTTGGCAGAATACAATAATTCAAAGACAGAAAGATTTAAAATTAATGGTAATTTATTTGCTGATTTTACCCTTATCAAGGGATTGGTTTTCAGATCCGAATTAGGATACGATCTGAACTTTGCAAAAAGCAGCACTTTTGTACCTAAATATACTTTAGGAACTGTATCTGAACTTTTAAACAAATCGTTTAAACAGCAGGATCAAAGTTATTATTGGAATATTAAAAACTATTTGACTTACAATAAAAAGATAGGTGAAAACCACAACTTTACTTTTTTATTAGGTCAGGAAGCACAAGAAAGCCGCTATGAATATTTAAGTGGTTACAGAACAGGGGAGTATTTAAACAATGATTTTACCAACTTAAACATAGGTGATATTGATACTTCTGTGAACGGAAATGGTTCTGGAAGATGGTCGATGGCATCTTATATTTCGAGATTAAATTATAGCTTTTCTGACAGATATTCTTTTTCTGCTTCTTTAAGGGCAGATGCTTCGTCAAACTTTGGACCTAATAACAAATGGGGTTATTTTCCTTCATTTTCAGGAGGATGGACAGTAAGTAACGAAAAGTTTTTTGAGCCTTTATCAGACAACATAAATTATTTAAAATTTAGGGTTGGATACGGTTTAGTAGGAAATCAAAATATTCCGGCAAATAGATATGAAACGATCATATCGTTACTTTCATCTCCATTTGGAGGTGTAGCGCCAACAATTGATAATTTAGGAAATCCGGATATTAAGTGGGAATCGCTTAAGTCTTTCAATGCTGGTTTTGAATTAGGATTGCTGAATAATAGAGTAAAATTAGATTTTGATTATTATGTTAAAAATTCTTCAGATTTCCTGACCAAACAAATCAATGATGAGTCTAATCAAAGTGCACTTAATTATTACCTGAATACAGGCGAAATTGTCACAAAAGGAATTGAGCTTACATTAAATACGAGAAATATTATTACCGAAAATTTTTCATGGGACAGTACTATTATTTTTTCAAAATATAATAACGAACTGACAAGCTTTCAAGGGGCCGGTAAATCTTTATTGGGTAAAGTACAATTTGATTTATATAATGTTACCAGAACTACAGAAGGAGAACCGGTAGGACAGTTTTATGGATACGTTACCGATGGATTATTTAAAAATGATGCTGAATTAGCAGCAGGTCCAGTTCAGGAAACTGGAACCGGAGTGGGTGATATTCGTTTTAAGGATATTAATAATGATGGAAAAATTGATGCTAAAGATCAAGCAGCTTTAGGTAGTGCTATTCCTGATTTTACCTATGCATTTACCAATAACTTTAAATACAAAAACATCGGTTTATCAGTTGTTTTAACAGGAAGCCAGGGTAACGAGATTTATAACTTTACACGTCATTATATAGACGGAATCTATCCAGGATTTGGAGATCGATTTGCAAATGTAAGTACTCAATCTTTAAATGCCTTTGAAACCGGAGTAAACGAAAATACAGATGTCCCTAGAGTTACACTTAATGATCCAAATGGTAATGGCAGAATCTCGAACCGATTTGTTGAAGACGGTTCTTACTTAAGAATTCAAAATGTCTCGTTGAGTTATGATTTGCCAAATAGGATTTTCGAAAAATCTATTTTCACCAAAGTCAGGCTTTATGTAAATGTTCAAAATTTATACACATTTACAAAATATTCAGGATTTGATCCTGCATTAGGAAATTTAGATCAGAATATAACGCTGAGCGGTATTGATTTAGGACGTTACCCTGTGCCAAGAACGACTTCGGTAGGAATGAATTTAGAATTCTAAAATTATAAAACACACATTTTAACTTAATGATTCATATCGTTAACACAAAAATACTAGTTATGAAAAAACTTTTTAAATTTTTTATGATAGGAATGCTTATACCATTGCTGTCTTTATTTTCCTGTTCAGATGAATTTTTGGATGCACCATCTGAAAATCAATTAACACCAGCCGATTTACCGGAAGGAATTACCGCTTTTGACGGAATTGCCGAGAGTTTGTACTTTAAGCCCTGGTTTACTTTTAATGATAAATTTCTAATTGCAGTAGGGGATATGTACGCCGGCAACGCTTTTACATTTGATGGTGCCTATGCGCAATTTAAAGATGCTCAGGTAACCTCACAGAACCCAATCCTGACAGAAGGTTATGTTTCGCTGTTTTCGGTTATCGATCAATCTAATAACTTAATGAGTTTAGTAGAAAAAAGTAAGAGCGAATTGCCTGAAGCATCGTATAAAAATGCTATAGCCATATCGCGATTTATGAGAGCAAATGCTTATTTCTACCTGGTAAGAACTTTTGGGGCTGTACCTATTATTAGTAAAGCAGGATCAGCACCACAACCAAAAAGAAACGTTGTTGATGATGTCTATAAATTTATAAAACTGGATTTAGAATATGCCATCGAAAACCTGCCTGAAACCTCAGCAAAGAAAGGATATGTTAATAAAACAGTAGCCATGGGTATTCTTGCAAAAGTGCATTTAACTTTAAATGAATATGCAGAATGTGCCGATTTGACCCAGCAAATTATGGGGAAACAGTATTTTTTAGTTCAGGAATACGGAAGCTTATTTAATAGTCCCGAAAATAATAATAGTGCTGAAAGCATGTTTGCCCTGCAATGGAAAGCTATTGCTACAGAATGGGGCACTCAAAACACCAATCAGGCTTATATAGTTCCTGGCCTAACTGGTATAACTGGTGGTGGTGACGGCTGGGGAGTTCATTTGCCTTCTATCTCATTACAATCCGGATTTGAACCAAACGATATCAGAAAAAGGAATACTATTATGACTGATGGTGACTTTTATCCTGAATTGCTAAAAAATAATGGTGGTTTCAAATACAAAAAAATCCTTTCTTCTACAGGAGCTAATTTCAGAAAATACATTGTAGGTTCTGCTGCAGAAAGAAACGATGTGTTTTTTATGAAAACATCACAAAATACCATCATATTAAGATACTCTGATATTTTATTAATGCATGCCGAAGCAGTCTTGGCCGGAGCCAATTCCACGACTGAAGCATCTGCATTAAATGCTTTTAACGAAGTGAGAACCAGAGCAGGATTGCCAATTAAAACCGTACTTACAAGAGACGAACTGTTTAATGAAAGACGAATTGAGTTCGCACTTGAAGGGCAGTATTTCTTTGACTTAAAACGCCGTGGTCTGTCTGAAGCTACAGCAATTATTTCGCAGCAGGAAGTTGGTTTTTATTCCGATGATGCCAGAACAATGTTGGTTTCCAGAAAGATAACCCCGGGAGGCAATTATTTTGAATTGCCATTACCACAATCAGCTATTGATACTAATCCATCATTATTAGAAGCTCCGGTTCCTTTTAACTTTAATTAACTTATACTATGATCAATAAAATTAAATATAGAATTATAATTCTTTTGGCGTTGGTTTCTTTTACAGCTTGCCAAAATGATGACATGACTACTGCAAATATAGATGCAATGGTTGCTGAACCGGGAGATCTGCTTAATCAGGCTTTTCCATCGAATAAAGTAAGGGTCGAAGGCGAAGGTTTAGCCGGATTAAAAAAGATTACGCTCGACAATAAAATTGATATCAGTTTCAATCCTAACCATAATTCAGAAAAAGCGTTTATTTTCACTATTCCTTTTGATGATAAACTAGGAAGCAGGTTTGGCGTCCAGCCCATAACATTTGTAACAGCAACAGGTTCAGTAACAAAAAATATTGAGATTTTACAGCCTGTTCCTACCATTACAAAAACAATTCCGACTGTAGCAACTCCGGGATTTCCACTGGAAATTGAAGGTACGTGGTTTTATAATATTTCTTCGGTAACTTTAGGAGGAAAAGCACTGAGTTATACCATAAAGTCGTCGTCTTCAATTATTATCGGTTTGCCTGCAGATGCAGTTTCCGGATCAGAGCTAATGATTACTACGCCGGGAGGTACAGCAAAAAGAACAATAAATTTTGCCACACTAGTTCTTGTGTCTGATTTTGATGGAAATGGTTCCAGAACGGAGTGGAATGCATATGGTGATATAGGTAGTTTTAACGCAAACACCACAGGTGGCCCAACAGGCAATTATGCAACACTTGCATGGACTGGTTCAACTGCCAATGGTTATAACGGCAGCAGTGCCGGAGGAGGAGCTAGTTTTCTAAGTACATCAAATACTGATGCAACAATAACTTTTATTGATATTGATGTAAGTGCAAATGTTATAGGTGCTCAATTCGCCATACAGTTAAACACTATTGATGGTAAAGACTATGGCTATAATTTTAAAGTAACTGATGTTAATTGGACAACAAAAACCATAAAGTTAGCTGATTTTAAAGATAATTATGGGTTTGGAGAGCCTGCCACTACGCTGAATGCTTCTAAAGTTAATGAAATTAAGGTAGGGATAGTTCAATCAGAGACTCCTAATCCCAGCATAATAAAATATGATAATATTAAAATTCGCTACTAATAATTGATGACTTTATGATTTAACTAAAAGGAGGTTGTCATCAAAAGCAGCCTCTTTTTAAAGTAAATCATATAATAAAAAATAAAACAGAAATTATAAATGAGCGTATTCTCTCTAACAAAAAGAATATTCTATAATAAAAAAACAGTATGAAAATTAAATTTTTACTAGTGCTAGCCAGCCTCTTCTTTTTTTTAAATGCCTGCTCTAAAGACGATGATGTAGCAGTCACTAATTTAGAAACGCCTATTGCCAACGCTCCAAAAGATGTGAATGACAATGGTTTTAGAGCGAAATGGAATTACGTTTCACATTCGAAAAGTTATCTTTTAGATGTTTCGACTACCGAAAATTTCGCCACTTTTGTCACTAATTACGAATCAAAAGAGGTTACTGATTTAAATGAAGTTGTAACAGGCTTAACAGGCGGTACGCAATATTATTACAGGGTTAGGGCCAAAAACGAAACACAAATTTCAGAGTATTCTAATGTTATTAGTGTAGTAACTACAGGTTCAAATGGTATTCCCGAAGACCCTACTTTTTTAAAAGTAAAAGCAAATAAATTGGCAAACCCATTTTTTGTTGGTATGGCAGTAAAAGCTTCACAATTAACCAATGGAAGCCAGTATGATGTGATTTTGAAAAATGAATTCAGCAGTATTTCTGCCGAATACGAAATGAAAATGGATCCAATCTCTACTGCAAGTGGAGTTTACAACTGGACAGTTGCTGATAAAATTGTAGCTTACGGAAATGCAAATGGCATCAATGTTCACGGTCATGCTTTAGTATGGCATAATGCAGTTCCTCAATGGCTAAAAGATTTTTCAGGCACAGATGCGGAATTTGCTTTAGAAGTAAAAAAATACATAACTGATGTTGTTACCCATTATTCAGGAAAAGTAAAATCATGGGATGTAGTTAATGAAGCTGCAGATGATAATGGCGGGAATATGAGAAATACCATTTTTCTGCAACGAATGGGGCCAAATTACATCAAAGATTGTTTTAAATGGGCAAGAGATGCAGCAAATGCAGCAGGAGATACCTCTTTATTATTGTTTTATAATGATTATGCAACCTCTACCAACATCCCAAAACAAAACCGGGTGTTTACTATTGTCGATGATTTAAAAGCGAGTAACCTTATAGATGGTGTTGGTTTTCAAATGCATAATACTTATTTAAGTCCAACCAAAGCCCAAATTGAAACTGATGTCAACAGAGCGGTGGCAAAAGGACTCAAAATTCACGTTTCAGAGTTAGACATTCAGGTAAACCAATTTAATGATATCTCTACTTTTACAAATGAAAGAAGATTAGCTCAAAAAGAGAAATACAAAGAAATGGTAAAGATTTATAATGCCCTTCCGGCTGCTAATAAATACGCTTTAACGATTTGGGGAATGAAGGATGATGAATCCTGGATTCCATACAGTACAGAACTAAACCACGTTGGAAATGACTGGCCTTTATTATATGATTCAAATTTTGCGATCAAAAGTTCGCATACAGGATTTCTGGAAGGTTTAGATTAAACTTTAAAACAGATTGCTTTACTACAACTATTAACCAAAGATCAGAATTATGAAAAAATTAAGTTTGTTATCATTAGCACTAACATGTGCATTAGGATTTGCATCTTGCTCAGATAATGAGGTCCCTGTATTAGAGGAGCAAATACCAAGTGCAAGTGTAAATACAAGTACGGGTAAAATTGCAGGGGCACCGTGGGTGAAACAATTTGAAGATACATTTAATGTAGGTTCTAATCTGTCACAGTGGACAAAGGAACAACGAGCAGACTATAATTCATGGTATTGTGATTATCATAGTTCGGTACCTACCACACAATGGAGAGATGGAAGACAATGTTTAGAAATCAAAACAACCAAATTAAGCACTTATAAATATCAATCAGGGTTTATTAGTTCCCATTACCAATACAAACCAGAAAACAATACAGAGTATATGCTTTCTGCTAATATTAAATTATTAGCGATGGATGGCGGGAACTACAAATCTTTTACAGATACTTATGGTGCCTGGCCTGCCTTTTGGTCTGTACAGCAAAACGCATGGCCAACTAAGGGAGAAATTGATATTCTGGAAGGTTACTCTTTTGCACCTAATGCAAGCCGCTATACTTCAAATATTTTTTATGGAACTTCTTCCGGAAACAACTTATTAGGAAATGCTGCCGAAAGAAATTATCCGTCCAACTTTAATCTAAACGGAAATAACGGATGGCACTTATATGAGTCTTTCTGGAAAATGCAAAACAATGTGGTAACAGTAACCATTAAGGTTGACAATATAACTGTTGCAACATATACTAACAGCAGCGTAGCCAATCTTAATTTTAATAATTTTGGAACACATTCGATTATTTTTAATATGAATGTGGGATCTAAAGACTCTAATTTTATAGATCCTAATAAAATAAACTTATTTTCATCTGTAATGATGTGGGTAGATGATGTAACTGTTTACAAAAGACCAATCTAATTTAGAAGAGCACGTTTTCGAAGAATTACACATATTTATTGTTTATGTTGTAGTTCAACTCTTCAAAACACCAATTTTGAAAAGAGGCTTTCCGTAAATAGACTGCACCCAAATGTTTAGACAAATTTATAATTAAGTTTGATAATAATGAGC
>CBFGNY010000177.1:0-8842 GCA_965650235.1 uncultured Flavobacterium sp.
GATATTGGCGAAATTGACAGCGAAGGTTTCCTTAAAATTACCGATCGCAAAAAAGAAATGTTCAAGACTTCTGGTGGAAAATACATTGCCCCTCAACTTATTGAAAATGCCATGAAACAATCCCGTTTTATTGAGCAGATTATGGTAATTGGTGAAGGTGAGAAAATGCCGGCAGCTTTAATTCAGCCTAACTTTGAATTTATAAAAGAATGGGCAAAAATTCATAAAGTTACTTTAGGAAGCACAAACGAAGAAGTCGTTAAAAACGAGCAGGTCGTAAAACGCATAGACAATGAAATTGAGGAAATCAACAAAAAATTCGGACACTGGGAACAGATCAAACGATTTGAATTAACCCCGGATGTTTGGTCGGTTGACGGCGGACAATTGACTCCTACCCTAAAATTAAAACGTAAAATCATTAAAGAAATATACAAAGATCTTTACGCTAAAATATACGGTCAAAATTAAATAAATCAGAATAATATAAACCAACGAAAACGGCTGCCTTTTTAAGGACAGCCGTTTTTTTTACAAAAAACAAAATTAACCAAAATTTTCCATTAAAAAATAATGCCCATATTCGTATAAATTCTATTTTTGAAAGAATATAAATACATCTTAAAAAACCTATCCTCTTAAGATAACATGAAAAAACACCTTAAATACATTGATGGAAACTCCAATAAGTTTTGGCAAATTGAAGTTACAGGATTAGAATATACCGTGACTTACGGAAAGAACGGGACTTCGGGAGTGTCTCAGTCAAAAAGTTTTTCTACCGATGAAGAATGTTTGAAGATGGCAGAAAAAATTCTGGCAGAAAAAGTTAAAAAAGGCTATTCAGAAAGTGGTGATGTTGCGGTAGCTTCCAAACCAAAAACGGCTAAAAGTTCCAATTCAGAAGAAGTTATCCAAGAATATGATAGTATCATAAAATCTAAAAAAGTGGACTTATTGCTGCCATTCCTAAAAGAAAAATCAAAAGGAAATATCGAGGCTTTAAAGAAACACATCAAAAAAAGCAAACGATACTGGATGACCTATACAGATCTTACAAAAGATCCCGGATATGTAAAAAAAGACAAACATGATTATGGCTGGGGAACCCGTGGTGATAAAACACAAAGCGACATCATTACCCTTAGTGCCATCGCCTTATTTGATAAAACAGATATCAACTCCTGGGATGAAGCTTTAAATTTATTCAATGAAATAAATGAAAAAACTCAGGTTCTGGAAATTTTATTGTGGGCAAAACCCAACTGGCTTGAAACTTTTATTTTGGATAAAATAAAAAGACAGGAATGGGTTAATTTCAATTATCATATCCTGCGGATGCTTGAAGAAAAGCATTTACTGCAATTCAATCCAGAATTATATGCCCTCAGTTTAGCAGAAAATAACGAATGGCGATCAAAAATAGCAACCAAGGATTTTATTACCCAATCCTTAAATGATAAAATAACGTATCAAAGAGATATTCCGGAGTTGTTTAATTATGAAACCAATCTTCATAATAATTTCTTCAGATATAAGGAAACAGATAAATATAATGACAACAGCACCTGGGAAGTTATATACAAGTGCTTATTAGAAGACAAAAAGATGGATCGTGCCTTTTTTATTGAAAACGCTATCCAGATACAAACCAAGGAGTGGAACAACAACCTGAAGTCTTTTTTTAGAAAAAGGATCGAAGATTTTAGTTTTACTGCAGACGAATTTATTGTTCATCAGGAAAATATATTTTCTTTTTTACACAATCCTTATCCGCCCATTACCACGTATGGAATTGAACTGATCAAAAAAATATACGATCATCCTAAGTTTAAAACCAAATCATTTTTAGAATGGCTGGAACCTGTCATGATGAGAAGTGACTGCAAGGCCGCTATTAAAGCGGCTTTGCCTGTTTTGGAAAAACTGAGCAAATCCAATCCTAAATTGAATAACACTATTGCTGCTATTATTGCTGATGTGTATGTTATTTCGGATTTGGCTTTACAGGAACGCGTTACCAAAATTATCCTAAAAACAGCCAATGCAAAAGACAAGGCGCTTAAGGAAAAACTGTCTTCTTACGTGACTTTGATGCAGGGAAATATAAAGTCCGGACTAACAGCGTTTTTAGATCAGGATGCTTTGAGTGTTGATGACAATGTTTTGGAAGAATACACCTTTCAACCTCAAAAAGAGTTATTGCTTACAGAAGAAGTGCAATTGCCAAAAGACTGGAATGCTGTTGTTTTTCAGTTTGGGAGTTTCATTAATTCAGAAGAAGTTCTGGATGCCGAAATCCTGATGAACATCTATATTTCACAAAGGGATTTGTTTCCTGCTGATTATACGGCACAATTGCAGCCTTATCACAAACAGCTTACCAAACAGTATTTCGAAAGTATTCATAAAAACTTCATGAGTTACTTTTTGCTTCAGAAAATATCAGATATTAATGGTAAATTCAACAGCAAAGTTAATCATTATTCAAAAATAAATACGCTTCTTTCGATCCGTCCTTTATTGGAAAAAGTACAGCAAAAAATAGATTCCAATTCTGTTTTGCCTCTTCTTTCTTTCCCTAGCCACAAACCATATTGGGTCGCTCCGAAGGTTTTATTGGAAAGGATTATCGCCTATCAAACCACCAATGAAGAAATTGATTCACTTGATTTAGCTGTTGCCATTGCCCGAATGCCGAGAGAAAATGTCGAAGAAGCCATACCGTTATTGAAAAAAATTCAAGGCGAATACAAACAACTTTTATCATTTTGCCTTGGCGTTAATGAAAAAATCGAATTCGATTCGGTTTCGTTGTTTTCAAAATTGCTGGCAACCATGGGAAAAACAACCAAAGAAACCGGGATTTTATCGCTTTGGGCTGTGGCGGCAAGAACCTTTTATCCTGATGACACTTTCCCTGAATTTGAAAACACCTATTTAAAGGAAACTCCGTTTGTGGTGGCTCCGTTCGAACTTAATATTAAGTTTAAAGAAAAATGGAACGAATGGGTTAATTATCAAACCAAAATAAAAGAGCGAACGCCATCTTGGTACGAACTCAAACTTGATTTGCAAGCTTATTCTAAAATTCCAAATTATTTATTATATAGCCTTGACATATATAAACGTTCCAATATCTGGGATTATTTAGTCGGTTCTGCTGGGAATACCTATTACTGGCATAGTCTGACACCACAAAACGCAGATGCTTTGGCTATTACCTTATTGCAAAATTGTGAAACTGCTGATGGTTCCAAGCCAGAATTAAAAGGATTTCTCGATTTGGTCAGCCGACCGGAATTTAGATTTTCAGATACTACGTTGCTTTTATATGCCTGCTGCTTCTTTCAGGAAAAGAAAGATATCCGCTTACTGGCATCTGAAGTCTTAATCAATCTGATTGAAAAACAAGCTATTGAGGTTGCCCTCTTTGCCAAGAAAGCAGCACTTTTGGCTTCTGAAAAATATGGCGTGTTTTTAAGAATGGCAGAGGGCTTAATTGCCCTGAAAGATGTTTCGCCTTTGCATAATAATGCGTTATTGCAGCTGTTGAACTCTTTCTTTGAAAATTTAGATCTGAAAGAAAAA
The DNA here is from genome assembly GCA_965650235.1 of uncultured Flavobacterium sp. Classification (GTDB taxonomy): domain Bacteria; phylum Bacteroidota; class Bacteroidia; order Flavobacteriales; family Flavobacteriaceae; genus Flavobacterium. Next base: position 3,592 of record CBFGNY010000177.1, read on the forward strand.
CTGCCAACAAATTTCAAGAAGATAATCGAAAATTATGTGGATGTATTAACCAAAACGAATCAGAAACCATCAGAAAATGCAGCTGCTTTTTTTGAAAACTGGAAAGATAACGCCGCGCTTAAATCACTGATTAAGCAAATTTTAAAATAATCAAAATGACAGATCTCGAATACAATTATAAAGGCATTTCGACTTACAGCAAAACCAAAGGCATCAACAATCTGGTTCTGGCGCACCAAACTGAAATTGAAGAAGTCAACAACATTCCGTGTTTTTTCTGGGGAAATTTAACCGATCCTTATGTTACGGCAAAATGCTGGAGTACGATTGCCAAAGTGGTGCGTTCCAGTTTCGGACCAATTCCGCCCAGCCTTCGTGATCCTATTGTTTCTGCAGGATCAGAAAGACTGCGTTTTGAAGGGTTCTCGTCCTGCAATGGTGTTTATGTGCGACTGGACATGAAACCCGAAGCTATTGATGGTGAATTTATTGCCAACGGAACCACCAATGTCGATTTTAATGATCCGATGCTGAATGCTCTGAATGCGATTCAGAAAAACGAAAAAGTAACACTTGCCGTTGGTCAGCAGGAAGTTCAGGTGATTACAAGCAAAGCAAAAGTGACCGAAAAGAAAGTGACCTTGCCGATGCGCTGGATTAAAGGTTTAACGAGTGTTCAGCTGTATCTGGCGGACATGGATCTCAAATTTGAACTGAATAAAATCCAGACGATTCAGCTGTTTCAAAGTCTGCCAAAAGGAGTGGTAAAAGGTGATTTCTTCATTACCAAAAGAGCCGGAAAGTTTATGTTTTCAAGTTTGGCTACAAGCGACAGTGTGAGAATTGGAGGCGTAAACAGATTGCGTTTGTTAGAAGGAATTCTGGCGATCGTAGATAAAATCTATATTTACGAATCATCAGACAAACAAACCTGTTCTGTAGTGGCTGAATTTGGAAAAATGCAATTGTTGATGGCTTTTTCTCCCGATTCGTACCGCGGATTTTCCGGCGAAGGGAATGTTCTGGAAACGATGACCGAAAATTTACCGATAGAATGGGTTTACGGTTTAAACAGTCTTTTAAAATCGAATGAAACTTTTGACCCAACGATGCTTTCTATCGAAAATGATATTGATTTTGGAACCATGGATAACCTGACTTCTAATTTATCATCAATGGGATTATTGGGTTATGATGTAACCGAAAAATCCCATTTCTACAGACGTCTTCCTTTTAAAACCGAACGTATTTTATCTTTAAACCCAAGATTGAAAAATGCCAAAAAGCTACTCGCTAACGAAGACATCGAAATCATCGAACGAAGAGCCGATTATATCGAAGCCAAAGTAAAAGGTTCCGGAGTGGTACACAAAGTGATTATTGATCATGCTTCGCAAAGATGTACTTGTGACTGGTTTACGGCTTATCAGGGAAAACGTGGGATTTGCAAACATATATTGGGAGTTAAGATGATGGTATCGTGAATTAAAATATAAACCAATGAGAAACGGCTGTCTTTTTTAGGACAGCCGTTTTTTTATTTGTAAGATTGAGTTCTATAACTAAGGTTTTATACTTTATAAAATTCTTCTGTGATATAAAATACTGTATCGATAAAATACAAATTACCTTCAAAAGTCAGTACGTTTTCGTCGTGCAAATCTTCCAGAATGATTCCTAAATCCGGATTGAAATAATCGTTATTTCTTGTATTTACAAAACCATTTTCATTTAAAAATTTTTTGACAATTTCTAATTCTGTTAATTCATCAAATTTTATAAAATCCTGCTCAACAACTGCATATAAAACTTCATCGGATTTATAAAACCCAACTAATTGATAAGCAGTATCTGGAAAAAAGAAATTATTCAATAATAAGTTATTGAAATAATCTTCCCACGATAAATAATAAATGGAATCATTGAGTTTAAAAACGGTAAACTCATCCTGATGAAGATAAACCTTTTGCTCAGCACCACTGGAAACAAAAGAATTAATGTCAATATTTGTATACCAAAAATTATTTTGGTTGCAAAATTTCTTTATGATCTCTGTTTCTTCTCTTTTGATTTGCTTGCTGTCTTTAGCTTCGCAACCTGAGCTCTTGCTTCTTCTAAGGTAACCGGAGATCGCTTGGATAGCATCTCCATGCCTAACTTGGCTCTTTCCTGAAATGATATTTTGTAGTTCATGTTTCATGAAAATTTATAATGCAAATATAAAGATTTTAATTTTACCTTTTTGTTCCTCTTCGATGCGGTATTAAGAATACAGCTGTTCCCTAATTTTAATTAAAGTCTGAATAACTTTTTCTTCATCCGGCTTTTCTGGCAATGTCGAAGTTTGATAATGTTTTTCGATTGAAGCAATTAAATTATCTGCCATTTCGAGCAAATCATCGTATTCTTTATTTCCAGCTTTGATGTCGAGTAATTCCTCACGATTTGAAACCCGGATATTTAATTTTCGGGTTGACAGAATCTGCTCAGCGGTTTGCAAAAGCCGAATCGTGTGCATCATGTTTTTGCTGTCGTAATTTTCACCGTGCTTTTGATTCGTGTCGTAGCGATCTTCGTTTCTTTTCTCGATCCAGTTCCAATATTCGGTGTATTCTTTGCAATATTTGGAATAGCCGTCCTGATTGCAGGATAAATAACTAATTAGCTTTTCACCTTTTGGAATCGACGAAACCGAAACTTCATTGGAGTTTTCTTTCTGAATAATGCCTTTGTAACCTAACGTTTTATTTTCGTCATAAAACATCGCAAACATATCCCTTATATGCGGTGTTTTTGCTAATCCAATGTGTGATGCCTGAAAGGAATGCTCTATCAGCCAATTTTGAACAGGAACTGCTCCCCGTACGGACAAGTCGCGACTTGTCCCTTCGTGCAATACATAACAAAAATCCAAAAGGCTTTTCTTTTCCTTTGGCATTGGGTTTACGATTTTCTTGTTTAAACCTCTCGCCTTTTTGATTTGCGTTACGGCATAACCGGCAAAAGAATCTTTGCAGAGTTTCGACAGAAAATCTTCTAATTTCAAATGCTCCATTAACGGATGTCTGTACAAAATACAATCTTCCGGCGAAGCCAGAATCTCCAGAATATTAGGGTTGTTTTTAAGCAGTAATTCTACAAAACGACCAATTTCATAATACACCTCATCATTGGTTTCATTACTAATCTGCGGAATATAATCTAACCCAAAGAACTTTTCTTTTGGCAGATAATAAACGCCTTTGATATCGGTATCTGAGGTTGGTGTATTTAACCCAAAAGATTTACTTCCCGAAATGACTTCGAAAAGGATTAGGTTTTGGGATTTTAGGGTTTGGATGGTCATTTAAATTGATTTCTTAAACTATCTACAATTTCTTTAGCAGTTCTCAAACCACATTTTAATTCTAAATGAACTATTGAAACTGCTCCTAGAATATTATTTTGCTCTATCAAAAGTAAAACTTCGAGTTTTGTTTCATATTTTAGGTCTTCTGCTTTCATTTTTTATTTTATTAACGTTATAACAAGTGCTAAAATAAAACAAAACCCCAAGAACAACTTTGAAAAGGATTAGGGCTAGGGTGGTCATTATTACTATTTAAAACAAAATAATAAATTTTATTTATTATAATTATTTAACCAAACTCTTATTTCATTTTTAAGATTTAGTTTAGCCTCTCCTGCAATTTCCTTCAATTGAAGAATTTTAATAAACTCCCAATTTATTTTATTATCTGGTAATTTTATTTGAGATTGAGAACGTATATCACTAAATGGTTTGGCATTAAATCTTTTAAAGTTAAAATTTCATCTTTAGTTAATTTATTACCAATCAAATTAATCAATCTAACTTCTATATTACTTTCTAATTTATTATAAAAAATATTTTTTAATCTATCAAAATTCAACAACGAATCAACATCTTTAATTTTATTTTTACTATCAATTAATAATTTAGAAACTTCATTAGCTAATTGTTCATTTAATAAATCATCGTCTGATATTTGATTCTTAATTATGTAATTTTTTAATCCCTCTTTAAGACTAGAATCTTGTAAAAGCAATATGATGTCATTAATTTCTATTTCTGTGTCATACTTTTTATAAAAATCTAAATAATTATTCCAATTTCTTAATAATAGTTTTATTTGTAAGCCTGGGTAATTTGATTTTATTTCTTTAAAATGATATAATGTAAGGGGAATAATATTGAGCTCAATAAGTTTTTCAACCTTAGCTCTGTTAATTAAATTATAATCAAATTTATCTGTAATTTTATACTGTTTAGGAATGCTTTTCGGAATAACACTATATGATTCAATTGTTAAATTATCATTAGTAAGTAATTTTAAAATGAATTCATTTTGTTTATCCTTTTCTGTACTAACTTTAATTAATGATGAACCCAAATTCAAAAAGTTCTCTCTTGTATTCAAAAATGTATTGATACTTTCATTGAAAGAATTATCATATTCAAAATAATATTGATATGCGTTTTCCCAAGTTGCCTCAACTTTGTTTTCTTTAATTACTAAGTCCCAAACATTTACAAACTTAAGGTCATCAATATTTAAAATCTTATTTAGCTGTTTTTGGAGAAACAAAGAAATGATGTCTTCTTCTATAATTTCATCGTTAAGAACTTTTAAAATGTAAGCGACATCTTCATCTTGATTATTTTCTAATTGTGAATAGATGTTATTAAATAGTGATGTAAAACTGCTATTGGCGAGAAACATTTTACGGCTATATCCTGCATTTGTTTTGCAAAATCATCATTTGCATAATACACAATTGGCGAAAACAACCACTCAATCAAAGGTGCGTTAGATTTTGCTAATAATTTTATGGCTTTCCGTAAATCCCAGCCGGAACCGTCAAGATCATCTTCGGTCATGAATTCGATTACGTCGGGTTGCTCCCAAAGCGACAAATAATAGTCTGGTTTGTGTTTGTAGATAAAACGGATATCATAATCGCTATCCGGAGAAGCAAATCCCCAGGCACGGCTTCCTGATTCTACGGCAAAGAGTATTTCTACGTTTTTTTGCAGTTCTATTTCTTTTAATTTTTGGAGTATTTTTTCTTTCATGATGGTTTTCAAATGTAAATAAACAAAAAAGCTTTAAACCAAGTAATAATACGTGATTTAAAAGCTAACAAATAATTCTTTTTAAATAATACCTAACAGGTTTTAAAAACCTGTTAGGAAACGCTAAATCCCAAAAAAGCCTTTAGCGTTCTTCGT
>CBFGNY010000178.1:0-8841 GCA_965650235.1 uncultured Flavobacterium sp.
TTGGAATGCAAAAACCGTTATTTTAATATTTCCCCACAACAATATGTATTGATCCGGGAAACGCACAAATTGCTGTTTTATTATTAAGTCTCAATCTGGGAAGTAATAAAGTACTACGCATTTGGTTACAAAAAACTTTAACAAAAAGAAACTCAAAATGAGTTAAAGTGTAGAAACAACAATAAGTGATATAAAGAAAATGTTTCAAAGAACGCAGTTGTATTTAGAAGATTTTCTAAGCTAACGCTGTTTGTCTTTGAACTACAAGTAAATAAAGCTATTGACCAACAACTTGCATTAATATGCAAATCGGACTAAAAAACTATTCTATTAATAGGAATATAAAAACTTGCTTAGATTAACATCGGTTAATCTAATAAAAAAGGCTCTTCATAACGAAAAGCCTTTAAATTTAGTGATTTAGTAAGCACTTATTTAATGTTAGCACTATGCGTTTGCTAACACTATCTCTTCATTGAAAGGAAGATTCCAAGCTTCTGCAACTCCCTTGTAAAGAATTTTTCCATTAGCGATGTTTAGTCCTTTTTTCAATTCTTCATTCTCAGTACAAGCCTTTTCCCATCCCTTGTTTGCTAATTGAACAGCATAGGGCAAAGTTGCATTTGTTAAGGCTAGAGTAGATGTGTAAGGAACAGCTCCTGGCATGTTAGCGACACAATAGTGTACGATATCATCAATAATGAAAGTTGGATTTTCGTGTGTTGTTGGGGTACAAGTCTCGATACATCCACCCTGATCAACTGCTACGTCTACAACAACAGTTCCAGGTCGCATTAATTTAAGCATATCACGAGTGATTAAGTGTGGTGCTTTTGCTCCTGGAATTAGAACTGCTCCTATAATTAAATCTGCATCAGCAATTGCTCTTGTGATGTTATAATGGTTAGACATTTCAGTATTTACATTTGCGGGCATGATATCATCAAGTTGACGTAAACGTGGCAAACTTAAATCCATGATAGTTACCTGAGCACCTAGACCAGCAGCCATTTTAGCAGCCTGAGTTCCTACAATCCCTCCACCTAAGACTAATACTTTTGCTGGTGGTACACCTGGTACACCTCCTAAAAGGATTCCTCTTCCTTTTAATGGTTTCTCAAGGTATTTTGCTCCTTGTTGAATTGCCATACGACCTGCAACTTCGGACATTGGAACTAATAATGGTAAACTACGATCTGCTTTTTCAACAGTTTCGTAAGCTAAACACACAGCGCCTTTTTCGAGCATCGCATGAGTTAAGGGTTCTGATGATGCAAAGTGGAAGTAAGTAAAAAGCAATTGATCTTTTTTGATTAAATCATACTCAGAAGCTATTGGCTCTTTTACTTTAATAATCATGTCTGCAATGGCATATACTTCTTCAATGGTTCCTAAAACTACCGCTCCTGCATTTGTGTATTCATCATCACTAAAGCCACTCCCTATACCTGCAGTCGCTTGTACATAAACTGTATGCCCGTGTTTTTTCATTTCAGAAACACCAGCAGGAGTTAGTGCTACACGATTTTCATTATTCTTGATTTCTTTTGGAACTCCTATTATCATTTTGTTATGTTTTTGTGTTTTTGTTGCGTTTGTGTTACAAATGTATTAATAGGGGATTTATTATTGATTATTTGAGAATAAATAAGAAAATATTATTTTATTAACTACTTTTACAGAAAAATATTCTTTTCAGGTTTTTAAAACTCTTTTAAAGAGAAAAAATGACTGATTTATGAATATATACAACACCACATATCTATGGCTTTAGATGAAATTGACAAGAAAATCCTACGTCTTTTGCAGGAAAATGCACATTATACCTTAAAGGACATCGCAAATAAAATAAATCTTTCTCTAACACCTGTGCATGACAGGGTTAAGCGCCTTGAAAAAGAGGGGGTTATAGAGAAGTATGTTTCGATTTTGAGCAAGAAAAAACTAGGAAACAATCTTACTGTTTATTGTCAGGTTACCTTAACAAAACAGACTTATGATACATCAGAAGGATTTAATCAATCCATTCTCAATTTACCTGAAGTAGTGGAGTGTAATTACGTTTCGGGAAATTTCGATTATATGCTTAAAATAATCATTCCGGATATGGAAAGCTATCATCATTTTCATCAAAAAAAATTATCGGTTTTGCCGGAAGTTTCTTTGATCAATACTGTTTTTGTGATTTCAGAAGTAAAAAGCACAACCGTTCTTCCAATTTAAATAATAAAAACCATCAATAGAAATCGATGGTTTTAAAGAATGGTGTTTTGGGTTAATTAATAATAAGTAAAACGTCTCACTTTAGCAATATATTTTGCTAAACGAATTACCTGATGACTATATCCGTATTCGTTATCATACCAAATATAAAGAACAATGTTTTTGCCATCTTTAGAAACTATTGTTGCATTGCTATCGTAAATGGACGGAGCTGAAGTTCCTACGATATCAGAAGAAACTAATTCATTATTTAAAGAATATTTGATTTGCTCTACAAGTTCTCCTTCTAAAGCGTATTTTTTCATTATTTTATTGATTGCTGCTATAGATGTTGCTTGCTTAACCTCTAAGCTTAATACAACTAATGATCCGTTTGGAACGGGAACTCTGATAGCATTTGAGGTTAGTTTTCCTTCAAGAGAAGGAATTGCTTTTGCAACCGCAATTCCGGCACCAGTTTCAGTAATTACCATATTTAGTGCAGCGGCTCTTCCGCGACGATATTTTTTATGAATATTATCAACTAAATTTTGATCATTTGTGTAGGCATGAATGGTTTCTAAATGACCTTTTGCCACTCCTAATGTTTCTTCGACAACTTTTAAAATGGGTGTAATAGCATTAGTTGTACAGGAAGCTGCAGAGAAGATGTCGTTTTCATCCGAATTATATTCATGATGATTTACGCCGTAAACTATATTTGGAACTCCTTTTCCGGGAGCTGTCAATAGTACTTTACAGACTCCTTTTGAAACTAAATGTTTTTTCAAAGTTTCTTTTGCTGTAAACGCACCAGTATTATCGATTACTAAAGCATCACTAATTCCATATTCAGTATAATCTATTTCTTCGGGAGAATTTGCCGAAATAATATGAACTGTTGTTCCGTTAATAATCAAGGTATTGTTTTTTTGATCAGCAACAACGGATCCTTGAAAATCTCCATGAATTGAATCATATCGTAATAATGAAGCTCTTTTTTCTAAAATTGCAGAATCACTTTTATCACGCGTTACAATTGCTCTCAGCCGCAGTTGATTTCCTTTGCCTGTTTTCGACATTAATTCTCTGGCCAATAAACGTCCAATTCTTCCAAAGCCATATAAAACAACATCTTTTGGTTTAATTTCTTTTGCTGATTTAGCTTTTTTCAATTTATCCATTACAAAATATCTGGCATCTGGATATTTTTCATCCTCTAAACGATATTCATAAGTTAGTTTTCCTAAATCTAATTTTGCAGGTGGGAAATCTAACGATAAAACGACTTTTGCAATTTCAACCGAATCAAAAATACTGATTGGCTTACCCACAAATTCACCGGCGTATTGATGCAGATTCATAATATCGCTGACATTTTTATCCAGCAATTGGTTTTTGAATAAAACCATTTCTATTGATTTGTCATACCATAAATCACTTATAATTTTAATTAATTCGACACCAGCTCTTCTTCGGTCGACTTGTAAGGATACCTCTTTTTGGTACAATGATTTGTTGTTCATATATTGATTAAATTGAAATAATAAAACGCTCACTTATTTTATAATTGGGAGCAAAAGTATTTATTTCAATCGATTTCGTAAATAATTTTGGCATTTATCTTAAAATAAAAAAAGCCATCTTAATTTCTTAGATGACTTTAAAAATTTTTGATTTATAAAAAACTTTCGCTTCAAATAGCAGTGTCAGTTTTTATTCAGTGAAAACTACCACATAAAGCGAAGAATGTTTTTAAATAATAATCCTGAATATTTCACCATTTTTATTGATCATTTCGATACGCACACTTTGACCTTCGTCCTTTTTGCTTAGAAGTTTTGAAACAGTTTCAACATTTGTTGCTTTGATATTATCAATACTCAAAATAATATTGCCTTGTAATTCATTTTGATATTGCATCAAATTCTCGTTGGTGATGCTTTTGATTTTTACGCCATAATCGATTTTGAATTTCTTTTTATCAACAGCGTCAATATTTTCTAATTCTATCCCTTTAAACTCAGTACTAAAAAATTCATTTTTACTTAACGTTACCGGAACAACTTTAGATTTTCCGTCACGCATATAGGTCACCTGTACCACATCATTCGGTCTTTTTGTGTTTATGTAACCTGAAAGATCCGCAAAAGTTGAAATGTTTTGATTATCAAGTTTTACAATTATATCACCCTTAGCAAGACCGGCTTTTTGAGCTCCAGATTTTGGAGTAACTTTATTGATGTAAAATCCCTGAGTTTCAGAAATTCCTAATTCTTTAGAAGCATTACTGTTTAATTCGCCTCCTTCAACCCCTAAAATTCCTCTTTGGACATTTCCAAATTCCATAATATCTTCAATAATTTTTCGGGCATTGTTTGATGGAACCGCAAAAGAATATCCAACGTAAGATCCCGTCATTGAAGAGATCATAGTGTTGATACCAATTAATTCACCACGTGTATTTACCAATGCACCTCCACTGTTTCCAGGATTTACTGCAGCATCAGTCTGAATAAAAGATTGAATTCCGCTAGTATCTAAATTTCTGGCTTTGGCCGAAACGATTCCGGCAGTTACTGTTGAAGTCAAATTATACGGATTCCCAACTGCCAAAACCCATTCTCCGACTTTTACACTATCAGAATTAGCAAAAGCACTATAAGGAAGTTTTTCGCTGGCATCAATTTTTAATAAAGCGATATCCATTTTAGAATCGGTTCCAATTAGTTTTGCTTTATAGGATTTTTTGTTGTTTAAGGTAATTTCGATTTCGGTTGCATCCTTGATTACGTGATTATTTGTTACTATGTAACCGTCCTCTGAAATAATAACACCGGAACCAGTTCCTACTTGTTCGTGCTGTTGTTGACCTCCATAGCCATAGAAAAATTCCAGCATAGGATTACTAATTGTCCGGCGGGAAACATTTTTAACGTGAACGACTGTATGGATTGTCTTATCTGCAGCTTCTGTAAAATCAACATTTTCAGCAGATAGTCCAACATTTTTTCCATATGAATTAGGGGCAAGAGTTACAACAGAATTTCCTTTTCCAAAAAAAGAATCGTTGCTCTCAAATAATATCTTGTAAGCACCTAATGTAGTGGCACCACTTAATAATGATACTAAAAATAAGGTTGAAAATCTTTTCATAATTAGAATATAGGTTTAAGTTTATTTGACGTAAAATTAATTCAAAAAATTATTATGAAAAACGGTTTAACTCTCTTTAACATTGATTAACATTTCATTAATTAATCTTCGTACTTTTGTATTTCTTAATAGAATTAAAAATGCAAATAGAATTTTATAAATATCAAGGTACAGGAAACGATTTTGTAATGATTGATAATCGTTCGGATTTTTTTCCAAAAGATGACATTCAACTGATTGAGCGTTTGTGTGACAGACGTTTTGGAATTGGTGCTGACGGATTAATTTTATTAGAAAATGATCCTAATACAGATTTTAAAATGGTCTATTATAATTCTGATGGAAATCAGAGTTCGATGTGCGGTAATGGTGGTCGATGTTTAGTTGCGTTTGCTAACCAATTAGGTGTTATCGACAATAAAACCACTTTCATAGCAACAGACGGTTTGCATCATGCAACTGTAGGCGACGATGCTATTATTTCTTTGCAAATGATTGATGTTGAAGAAGTCCAAATCAAAGATTCTTATACATTTTTGAATACAGGTTCGCCTCATCATGTACAAATTGTGGATGATTTAGAGCATTATGAAGTAAAAGAAAACGGTGCTGCTATTCGCTATGGAGCATTATATGGAGAAAAGGGGAGCAACATTAATTTTGTAAAAAAAGTTAATGATTCTGAATTTTCACTTCGTACCTACGAAAGAGGTGTAGAAGATGAAACCCTGGCTTGCGGAACTGGAGCAACAGCGGTTGCAATTGCGATGAATGCAACTGGTCAGACAGATAAAACTTCCATAAATTTAAATGTTGAAGGAGGGAAATTAGTCGTTTCATTTGATAAACTTGGAGATAATTATAAGAATGTTTTCCTTACCGGTCCGGCTAAGTTTGTTTTTAAGGGAACAATCGAGATATAAATTCCAAATTCCAATCTACATCCAAAATCTTATCTAAAATTAAAATGATCACACTCAAAGGCAAAAAAATCTATCTGAGAGCATTAGAACCTAATGATTTAGAGTTCATTTATGCAATGGAAAATGATCAGAGCATTTGGGAAGTTAGCAATACACAAACACCATATAGCCGTTTTTTGGTTCGGCAATATCTTGAAAATGCACACCAGGATATTTATGAAGCAAAGCAATTGCGTTTGGCAATCTGTCAGGATGAAGATTTTCCGGCTATAGGACTAATTGATTTATTTGAATTTGATCCTAAAAATAACAGGGCAGGAGTTGGAATTGTTATCCGGGACACAGGAAATAGAAATCAAAGTATTGGTTCTGAGGCTTTAGAATTATTAATAAACTATTCTTTTTACAATTTAAATTTGCATCAACTGTATGCAAATATTAATGTAGGAAATGTAGCAAGTGTGGCACTTTTTACTAAATTTGGCTTTGAGAAAACAGGAATAAAAAAAGATTGGATTTTGCTAAATGGACAATATCAGGATGAAGCAATATTTCAATTAATTAACAAACAATTTTAAATTTTTAGCTTTGAGTATAAAAAAAATTATCACGTTAACTGCCGTAGCCGTAATTTCGGTTTTAATGATTTACGGTTTTATTTTAATTAGCAGAATTTTCAGTGCCAATACAAGTTTTGAAGAAAAAGAAGTATATGTATATATTCCTACTGGTGCGACTTATACTGATGTTAAAAAAATATTAGCACCATATATCAAAAATTTCGAAAATTTTGAAATGGTAGCCAGTAAAAGAAGCTACCCTGAAAATGTAAAATCTGGTCGTTTTTTACTTAAAAAAGACATGAACAATATTGATTTAGTTCGTGCCATGCGTTCAAACGTTCCGGTAAAATTGGCTTTTAATAATCAGGAACGGTTAGAGAATTTTGCCGGAAGAATAGGTTCTCAAATTGAAGCAGATAGTTTGTCCTTAATGAAAGCGATTAAAGATCCGGAATTTATGAAAGCAAATGGATTCAATGAAGAAAATGTTTTTGCCATGTTTATTCCTAATACTTATGAATTTTACTGGAATACTTCTGCAGAAAAGTTTCGTGATAAAATGATTAAAGAGTATAATAATTTTTGGACTGAGGAAAGAATAGAAAAAGCAAAAAAACAAGGGCTAACGCCAGTTCAAGCTACAACTTTGGCTTCTATAGTTCATAAAGAGTCTGTCAAAAAAGATGAAAGACCTCGCATTGCCGGAGTTTATCTCAACAGATTACGTTTAGCGATGCCTTTACAAGCTGATCCAACTGTAATTTATGCTTTAAAATTGCGTGATAATAATTTTGATCAGGTAATTAAAAGAGTTTTTTATAAAGATTTGATTATGAGGTCTACATATAATACTTATGTAAATATCGGACTCCCTCCAGGGCCAATTGCAATGCCTGATATTACTGCTCTTGAAGCGGTTTTAGATCCCGAAAAACATGATTATATTTATTTTTGTGCCAGTATAGATCGTTTTGGGTATCATGAATTTGCTTCTACTTATGAACAGCATCAAATAAATGCAAAAAAATATTCAGACTGGATTAACGGTCAGGGTGTAACAAGATAGTTTTGAATTTTAAAGTTTCCCATTTTTTATCGATTTTATGCTTTTATAGTTTTCAATCAATTGAAGCGCAAAGCAAATTTGAAAGTTTTTTAACCCCTTCCGATACTTTAAATAAAAAAAGCCAAAATACAGTTATCATAACCGAAGCCGCTTTGGCTTCGGCAACGTTAATTGGTCTGAATCAGATTTGGTATGCCGATTATCCAAAATCTGATTTTCATTTTATAAATGATAATGATGAATGGCTCCAAATGGATAAAGTTGGACACTTTTATTCGGCTTATCATTTAACCAGATTTGGTGCCGAAGCACTGAAGTGGAGTGGTACAAATTCTAAAAAGCAATTGATTTATGGCGCAGGCTTAGGTTTTGCATTTCTTACTGCTGTTGAAGTTTTAGATGGATATTCTGCAGAATGGGGCGCCTCTTCAGGCGATATAATTGCCAATGCGACTGGTACAGCTTTATATGCCTCTCAGGAATTAATTTGGAAAGAGCAGCGTATCATCCCAAAATTTTCTTTTCATACAACTCATTATGCGAATCAAAGTCCTGAAAAATTGGGAAAATCGCTTAATGAACAAATTTTAAAAGATTATAACGGTCAAACTTATTGGCTTTCCGTGAACCTCCATTCTTTTGCAAAGAAAAGTAAAATTCCGAAGTGGCTAAATGTCGCATTTGGATATGGAGCCGATGGAATGTTAGCAGGAAATTTTCAAAATCAAATTGCAATTTTTGATCAAAATCCAGAAACATTTCGTCAGTTTTATCTTAGTTTTGACTCTTCCAGCTTCGTTTTTCATTTGTTTGCCTTTCACAAATACCGATTCAATTTCTAACGTGTTGGAAATGTTCTCTAGTGGGTTTTTATTCAGCATTAATAACGAAGCTTCTTTTCCAACCTCAATTGCCCCAAAATCCGAATGGA
>CBFGNY010000179.1:0-8822 GCA_965650235.1 uncultured Flavobacterium sp.
TATCTTCTTCATAAGATGATAAAAGACAACAGGCAGCACCATCACCAAAAATAGCAGCACTCACAATATTGGGCATCGAAAAATCATCGAGCTGAAAAGTTGCTGTAGGCGATTCTACCGCTATGACCGCAGCCCGTTTTCCTGGATTTGCCTTCAGAAAGTTTTTGGCATAAATAATTCCGGAAATTCCTGCGGCACAACCCATTTCTGTAACAGGCAAACGTACAATATCCTGTCTGAGATTCATCTTATTAATCAGATAAGCATCCAAAGAAGGAATCATAATTCCAGTACAGCTTACGGTGATAATATAGTCCAGACTTTGCGGATCCCAGTTTGCCTTAGCAAGAGCATTTTCTAAAACTTTTTCTCCTAATACAATCATTTCACGGCTATAGATATCATTTTTATCTTCAAAAGATGTTGCTGTAAAAACTTCGAGCGGTTCCATTATCGAATAACGTTTGTTTACCGCTGCACCTTCAAATATTTTTTTTACTTTTTTTATAAAACGTTCGTCCTGGCCTCTCAGCCATCCATCCAAAAGTGGAAGTATTTCTTCTGTTGTTCTTGAATATTGTGGGAGCTGCTTGGCAACAGTTATTATTTTGACACTCATATTTTTGCAATTATCCATTGGTAACGGAAAGCCCATTTCCAATTTATGGTATAGTTTTTTAAATTCAGTTTTTTGGAGAATTCCTCCAGTTCATTTTTTTTAAATCCTCTTAATATAGATACCAGGCCATCCTCGCGGGACATTTTGCTGAGATTGAAAAGCATACAGATTATTTCAAAAAGTTTATAAGACAATTTACTGCGGTGCAAATCATTGACAATAATGCCCATACTGGCGTTATTATTAAAGATAGCAATTATATTTAATATTTGCTCATTAGTAAAATGGTGCAGGGTAAGTGTACACAGAACGATATCATACTTTATTTTTGCAAAATCTTCGCTAAAAATATCCAAACAGATATACTCAATATTCGCGTACTCGTTTGATAATGTTTTGGCATAATTTACAGTAAAAGCATTTGCATCTATTCCAATTAGTTTAAAATTATATTCTTTTTTTAATCCGTATTCAGCCAGCATCCGCAACATGTCTCCGTTTCCGCAACCTATGTCAGCAATTGTAATTGTTTTAGAACTGTCTACTTTTTTTAGAAACTCTTTTATTCCGTTTAGCGTCACTTTATTACCACCAAGTAATTGATTAATACGGGCAATCTGATCAAGTGCTGCCTGAAGTTCCCTTCCCTGAAGCGAAAAATCGTCCATTATTTCGGCTTCTTGTGTTCTGTATTTTGTATTTATTGCCATTTAATTAACTGCTATAGGTTTTCCGTGTGTCTGTTTTATTATTTGAGGTAATAATGCAGGTATTGCCGCGACAACGGTTACGAATATATTTGTAATTGTTCTATTGGTTAAGGCGCGGGCCAAAAGTCTCCCCATTATCAGCCTTTTGCTAAAATGTTTTTTCCATTGTGTTACATAACATTGTTCCAATATAGTTCTTGATGTTATTTTTCCAGAGTGATAATCAAGTATTAGTTCTGATGCTATTTTTGCACTGTGCATCGCCATCGCCATACCGTTACCGCACATTGGATGAATCAGTCCGGCAGAATCCCCAATCATTAATATATGGTTTTCTACGGGTCTTTTTTTATCAAAAGAGATCTGGCTTATGGTAAGGGGCTTATCAAATAAGAGATTACTGCTTTCAAAAACATATTGAAGATGCTTGTTTTTATAAAGTACATTTTTCTGATACTCTTCTATATTTTTATATTTTTTGAAAGTAGCATAATCCGCCAGATAGCAGATATTTATAATATTGTTTTCTACTTTTGAAACACCGCAATAACCTCCGTGAAAATTATGAAGCGTTACCATACCATTAGCTATTTCGCCAGAATAATGCGCCTTAACAGCCAGCCAAGGTGATTTTTTAATGATAAAATCCCTTGCTAAAAACTGATCGATATTAGAGCGTTTTCCAAAAGCCCCTAATACCAACTTTGAATATAATATTTGATTTGGAGTTGTAACCAAAAATTCGTCATTTGTAAAAGAAACATCAGTAACATTTTCTTTTAAAATAACACAACCATTTGATAATGCCTTCTGATATAAGATATTATCCAGCGTATATCTGCTAATGCCAAAGCCCCCTAAGGGAAGTTTTGTTCTGGCAATTTTGCCGTTTTGAGTTGTAAATTCAAAAGAAGAAATCTTTTCGGGATTCAATTTTAAAACATCTACATCAAGCCAAAGAAGATAGGGGATGATTTCATTAGAAATATATTCTCCACATACTTTGTGACGCGGATATTCTGATTTTTCGATTAAGGTTACTTTTAATCCTTTTTTTGACAGATGTATGGCTCCTGTCAGGCCTGCAAGACCACCTCCAATAATTATTACATCTGAATTTGTTTTCATATCCCCAATTTAGCAAAAAAATCTTATATAAGCTAAAAGAGAGGCATTATAAAAAATACATAATTTATGAAATTGAAGTTGATAATTTTAGAGCATATATATGCATTTATAGGGTTATCTAATTGATATTAGGCAAGATAAATATTGTAAGTTTCGATTTAAATTCTGTAAAAAGTCCTCAGATAGTTATCTTATTTTTCGAATATTAATTTTAAACAAATATATTATGTCACTAGAAAACGAAAGAACAGAAGGTGCTACCGCCAAAGCTATTGAAGAACAAACTTCAAAATTGCCATCAGATTTATTTTTATATGCCTCTTTGGCAGCCATGGGAACATCACTTACCTTAAAGTGCCTGGGTAAAAGTCAAAATGCATTATTTGTAGGACAGTGGGCCGCTCCGTTTTTATTGCTTGGGCTGTACAATAAGCTCGTTAAGCTTGAAGGTCATGATGCCCAGGACAAAAACGAAAATCAATTATGGTAAATCAGGAAAAACGTTCTATGGCACAAGATCAGAATAAAGAACCGGAATTTGATGCAAGAAATCAATATAGCGGATCTGGGGATTTTAGTCCGGATGAACAAGAAGGTCCCTATAAAGAAAGGGAAGAGGGTTTCGAATCGCCAGAAAAGGGAAATGATACTGCGACTAATTTCCCTGATGAATTAGAGCAGGACGATTCTGGTCATTCAAAATCGGATATTGATCCTAAATACAATGGCAATGGATGAACCATTAAAATCTTAAAGCTGCCCAATTGTTGGCAGCTTTATTTTTGAAGTGTTTTTAGTAATCTTTTAAAATGACAAATCTTAACCAAAGTGATTTCCCTGAGTGGTTTAAGGTTTAAACAAAATTTTGTCCGTACAGACTTCTATAGGCTATTAAGCTTCCGCAGAATTAGAAATGATTGTAGAACTGAAAAGAGTTAAAAACTACAAGAAGTTATATTATAATTAAAAATTTAAAAACGTCTCAAAATATAGCTTTTTGAGACGTTTTTAAATTTTATTTTTTTTCTTGGTTATTCAATTTATCATCGAAATCAGGTTCCTCACCCTTAAATTTCTGAGTGTCAACATCATAATTCTCATCGTTTGTTAAAACTTCATCATGATCTTTATATTGATGTTTTCTGGTATCACTTCGATTATCAGAACCACCGTTTTTAGTACTTTTCGGATTTTGATTATTTGTGTTCATATTTTCTAAGTTTTAAATTTTATTAAAATTACCTAAAATTGAAACACTTATGCTTATATAATCATTTTAAAAAGTTATAAAATCTCTCTGCAAATATTTAACAAATATCTTTATTGCATTAATTGATATTTAAACTTTTCTGGGATCTCCTTTTAAATAAGTTTTACTAAATTTAAAATATTCAGCAGAGGTTCTTTCACCAGCCTTGCCATCAACTCTTAGTACACTGCCTGCGCGATTAAGAAGTATTTGCAATTCTTTGGCTTCGTTGGTAACAGTACCTGAATAATACAATGTTTTATTTCCCTGTTGTAGTATTTGTTCCAGTAAATGAGTATTGGGCAGTGTTATCAGATTTTGCTCCATTAAGCGTCTCAGCAATACCGCTGCGCCACATTGCTTAGAAATTGCAGTAGGATCATATTTTCCATCCTGAACATATTTTCCTTTGGTATAATGGTTAGAGTAACTCCATAAATAAGGTGAATTTATGCCTTGTCTATAATATCCTAATCCATTATATAATTCTAATCTATACAGAATCCCGGCAATGCTCCAATCTGTCCACAAGTTTAGTTTGTCATAAATTAATGCATCTTTAGCACTTTCTTCCCATGTAAATGGTGGATTCCCCGTTTTTGGACGTCCTGCAGGAACCTGAACTGTACGTTTGTTAAGTGAATCGCCATTGTGCAAATGTGTATCAAACCTTAAACTGCCTTCCATACAGTGTATGATTGCGATGACATACCAAGGGATGTTTAACGGATCGCCTACAGATTGATATCTCGTTTTATTCAAAACCATTTTTGCTGTTATTCTGTCAATTTCAGGATATTTTGCTTCTTTTATAATGCAGGAAGCAAATAATTTTTCATAATTGCTTTTTTTGTCTGGTGGTACTGTTGCTGCCATGGTAGTTTGTTTTATAAATGAATTATTAAAATTTATTTTAAAATGTCTTATTACTATTGCATTTGAAGTATCTATTTATGAATATTTTCTATTATTATTTTATTACCGGACTAATAACTGGGTCTTGCGTTTGAATTAATTGCAGAGAAAAGGGGATTTTTAATGTCCTACCTATAACTAATGTTTTTATTAGATTTATAAGTTTAATACTTGGATGTTAAGTAGATTTTTATGTCTTACAGATATAAATATGTAAAACCATTATACAAAACATAATTTGGCAGGTATAGCAGAGAATGAATAAAATTCACCCTCAAAAAGAAATATTAATTCACTGATTTACAAACCATTAAACATATTAAATTTATCTCAATTTCAAAAATAATAAAAGAGTATTTATACCTGTTTTATATAGAAACTTAACTTTTATCCTAAAAAAAGATGTTGGGAGAAATCATAATTTTTGTTTCAAGTAATCGGAGGGCGATATTTTATAAAATTCTTTGAAACGGGTACTAAAATAGCCTGCACCATTAAATCCAACTTTGTAAGCAATATTAGCAATATCGGTTTCGCCTGCATCCAGATATTGTTTGGCTCTTTTTATGCGCATGTCACTCACAAATTCTACTGGTGTCATATTAGTAAGGCTTTTAAATTTTCTGTTAAAGGTAACCCTGGACATATTAAGTGTATTTGCAATAACATCAATATTGAATTTTGGGTTGGTTAAGCTGCTTTCTACGACATTTATAATATCTTTTAAGAACTGCTCATCTTTAGTGGTTATAACTATTTCGCCAGGTTCTAATGTAATTGTCTTAATATCTGTTTTTTGCAATCGCTCAAAAATTTTCTTACGGAACTTAATTAAATTTTCAATTGAAGCTAATAGAAAATCGGTGTCGAAAGGCTTCGTAATATAATAGTCCGCACCATAATTCAAGCCTTCAATTTTACTTTCTACAGATGATTTTGCCGTTAATAAAATTACCGGAATATGACTGGTTTGTATTGCGTTTTTAAGAGCATCAAGTAATTCAATTCCATCCATTTCCGGCATCATAATATCGCTGATAATTAAATCCGGAAGTTTATTTGTTGCTATTTCTAAACCTTCTTTTCCGTTTTGGGCTTCTAATATTTGGTAAAAAGTTTGAAGCTGACTTTTTAAAAATCCTCTTAATTCATGATTGTCTTCTACTATAAGCACTACAGGTAAATCGACATTGTAATTATTTTGTTCTACTGTTTTTTTACTATTTTGCTTGTCAGTTATATCTTTTTTTAGTTTTTCTTCTGATAAGTTTAGGTTTTTGTTGCTTTTGTTTTGAAAAATTTTATTGTGTAAATTTATTTCAATGTGAACTGTAAGACCATTATTGGCATTATTTACAGCATAAATATTACCCTGGTGTAAGTGCACATATTCTTTACAGAGTGCCAGACCAATTCCGGTTCCTGAATTTTTATTTTTACCAGTATTCGTTTCATAATAAAGTTTAAAAATGTCTTCCAGTTTATTATTATCAACTCCAGGCCCCTGATCTGAGACACTAATCTTTAGAATATTATTATTTTCTACTATCATTTCAACAGTAATAATACTATCATTCGGAGAGAATTTAATGGCATTAGACAATAAATTATAAATTATAATGTCCATTTTTTCTCTATCCAGGTTTACCGTAAGTGTTTCAAAATTGGATTTTGTTTTAATTTTTATATTTTTTTCACGTGCTGCCTGAGAGAACAGAGTATTTATCTCATTTACAAAAGATACTAATTCTATACTTTCTATATTAAGTTCTTCATTTCCGTTTTGAACTTTTCTAAAATCAAGTAACTGATTGACAAACCGCACTAATCTGTTCGTGTTTTTTCGTACGGTTTCGATATATTCATTACCCAACGGACTTAACTCTTCGTTTTTGGCAATTTCATTTATCGGATTAACAATTAAGGTGAGGGGAGTCCTTAATTCATGAGAAATATTGGTAAAAAAACTTAATTTTAACTCGGTCATTTTTTGTTCTACGACTACCTTGTTTAGTAATCGAATCATTGAATAGGCTATTCTTCTTGAGATTTCGAGCAGGATTAGCACCAGGATTGCATATAAAAAATAAGCGAAATTGGTTTTCCATAAAGGGGGAGTTATAGAGAACAATAAACTCTTTTGAGGAATATTGGAATATAATTCGCTGTTTAGACACTTCACTTCAAACTGGTAATCTCCTGGCGGCAAATTTGTAAATGTTGCTTTTTTCTGGTTTTGTACAGTATGCCAGGTATCATCAAGACCTTTTAACCGATAAGCATACAATTGCTTGTTATTTGATCTGTAATCCAGGACTGTGTAATAAATACTAATAGTGTTACTTGCATAATCTAACTCTATATCATCATTATAATTTATATCCTTTTTCATTGGAAAATCTGCAGACTTTACACTTGAATTTTTATTGTTAATTTCAAAACCGGTAAAAACCATTTTTGTATTGTTTTTTTGGCTTTCTATTTTCTTTGGATCGAAAGTTAAATAGCCATTTCTACAACCAAAAATTAAGTTACCACTTAACAATTTTAAACTAGTTGACTCAGAAAATATAGTTTTAAGCAAACCATCATAGGAATCATAATTTCTAAAAGTGTGATTAATCAAATTAAATTTTGAAATACCGTTTTCAGTTGCTAACCATAAATTTTTATGATCATCTTCTACCATACTCAGAATAAAATCACTAGGCAAACCATTTTTTTTGGTATAATTTTTAAATTTTAAATGATTTTCTTTAGTTTCGATAGCCTGACTTAGTCCGCCTCCAGCTGTTGAAATCCATATTTTTTCATCTGAATCTTTATAAATAAACAACAGATCGTTACAGCCCAGACTGAATTTGTCTGCAGAGATCATTTCGTATCTTGAAAATTTTATTTTATCCGGATTCTTATTGTCGGTATTAAACGTTACTAATCCATTTGTTGTAGCAACCCAGATTTGACCTTTATACCCTTCAGCTAAATATCGTACCTTATTGGATTCTATGTCCGGATAATTTTTAAATTGATGTATAAAACTAAAATCGCCATTTTTTTCTTCTAGTAAATTTATTCCGTTATCATAAGTACCTATCCAAATATGTCCTTTTCTGTCTTCCAAAACGGAATAGATCTGATTACTGCTTATACTTTTAGGATTGTTTTTGTCGTTTTTAAATTGCTTTAAAACATATTGTGAGTTTTGAAGATTTACAGGAGTTGCTTTAAACAAACCATTTCCTTTTGTACCTAGCCATATATTTCCTTTTGTATCTTCGATTATGGAATATACAAAACCTATTTCATCCATTTTATAATTTACAAACAGGTTTCTCAATTCCTGATTATCTTTGTAGACTTTTAATTTCCCTGCTTTTGATGCCAACCATAATCTTTTGGACCGATCTATAAAAACAGCTCGGATTTCATTTTCAGATTTATTTTTAGTGTCAGGAACTAAAAGATGCTGTTGAAATATATCTTTTTGGAAGATGATTTTATTAATGCCCCTGTCATTAGTGCTGATCCAGAGAATTCCTGCGGGATCGAAGTACATACTGGAAACAATATTTGAAAATTTCTGATTTTTATCTCCCGGCTTATTAAAAAAATAATCTAATGTATTTGTCTTTGGATTATAATACCCAAAACCACCTCCTTTTAATTTAATCCAGACCCTATTGAATTTGTCTTCAAAAAAACCAAAAGTATGTGTTAGCTGTAAAAAAGTAGCGTCATTTTGTTGCGAAAAAAAGCGGATACTTTTTTCTGTTGGATTTACCATAAATACCCCGTGCTTGTCCGGTTCAATCCATAACAAACCTTGTTTATCCTGATAAATTTTGTAAATCGGCGAATTAGAAACTTTAAGTATTGATTCTGTTTTGAAAGTTGCCGTATTAAAGGTTATCAGCTCTCCTGCAGAAGTGGTAATGTATAATAAACTTTTACTTTTAGACTTTATTATTGCATTAATATGATTTGTGGCTATAACTGTTTTCCTGTAATTTTTATGGATTTTGTTGTAACTTATTAACTCACCGTCCTGATTCGCAAACCAAATCGTATTGTTTTGTATCAGAAGACATTTAACATTACTGTTTTTGACTATATTTTTACTTTGATAGCCCTGATTTTTATATTTGATTATACAATCCAAACCTTTATCAGAACCAACCCAGACAGAATTATCCGGATC
>CBFGNY010000180.1:0-8748 GCA_965650235.1 uncultured Flavobacterium sp.
CATGAAAAAAGTTCTTTTTTCCGCAATTACAGCTCTTATGCTGTTTTCTTGTCAAAATGACCAAACAGAGTCATCATCAGATTCAAACATCAATGCAGTGACCAGACGTACGTGTGCTTCACAAGAAGTTTTAGAAGCACAACTAAAAGAAGATCCAATGCTAGCTATCAGAATGAATGAAATTGAAGCTTTTACTTCAAAACAAATGCTTAAAGGATTTACTGGCCGTTTAGTAAATGGGAAAATCGAAATCCCTGTTGTCGTAAATGTTCTATACAGAACTGCTGCAGAAAACATTTCTAATGCTCAAATTCAATCTCAAATTGATGTTTTAAACAAAGATTTTAATGCCTTAAATTCAGATTACAATAGTGTACCAGCATTATTTTCAGGTGTGAAAGCTAATGTAGGAATTACTTTTGTTTTAGATCAGGTTATCAGAAAATCTACTACAAAAAGTTCTTGGGGTACAAATAATGCTATGAAAAAAGTAGCTCAGGGTGGTCTTGCACCAACTTCTCCAACAACAAAACTAAATTTATGGTCTTGTGTTATTGGCAACGGGACTTTAGGTTATGCACAATTTCCCGGAGGAGCTTCAGCAACTGATGGTGTTGTAATTGATCCAAAATATTTTGGATTATCCGGTTCTGCAAATGCACCTTACAACTTAGGAAGAACCGGAACTCATGAAGTAGGTCACTGGATGAATTTACGTCATATTTGGGGAGATGCAACTTGCGGAAGTGATTTAGTATCTGATACTCCAACTCATAATGGTCCAAATTATGGTGTACCAGCTTACCCACACAATAGTACGTGTTCAGGAACACCTGTAGAAATGACAATGAATTATATGGATTATACTGATGACAATGGAATGTATATGTTCTCTAATGGACAAAAAAACAGAATGGCTGCCATATTTGCATCGGGAGGTCCAAGAGCTGCTTTTGGAATCTAAAAAGTATACCATTTTAACCATTAAAAGCGAGATTTTATAATCTCGCTTTTTTTATATGTATCCAACAATCTAAAAAGCTTTTCCCTATATTTATACTCAAAAATCAAATCAATGATAACATCAAGAATTATTTCAAACGGGATTTTAAGGGCTTTGACGACAATACTGGTTATTGCGGCAATTTTATATTTTTTGTATGAAATACAAACCGTTATTGTATATCTGTGTATCTCTCTGATATTATGTCTGATTGCAAATCCATTGGTACAATTTTTAAAAAATAAATTAAAGTTCAGTAATTCATTAGCTGCTACAACTGCCATTCTGTTTTTTATTTTAATGATTGTTGGTTTTATATTTTTGTTTGTTCCATTAATCATTTCCCAGGCTAATAACTTAGCATTATTGGATACCAATAAATTGCAATTACAATTTATGGAGACAGAAAGAAATATAGAAGCTTATTTTAATATACAGCATATCGATCTGAACCAAATGCTTAAAGAATCAGAAATAACTTCAATTTTTGACTTTAGTTATTTTACACGTTTCATAAACTCCATTTTAGGATTTGTTGCCGATATGGGAATGGGACTAGTATCTGTATTTTTTATTACCTTTTTCTTTGTAAAAGATCAGGATGATTTTAAGGCTGGAGTCAGAAAAATTTTGCCTGACAGCAATGAAGATAAGATTATAAACTCTATTATTAAAATAAACCATTTCCTAACTCGCTACTTCATTGGTTTATTGCTTCAATTAACAGTTGTCTTTATTTTATATCTGATTGTTTTAATCATTTTCGGAAATAAAAATGCCTTTGTTATCGCTTTTTTATGTGCCATTTTAAATATTATTCCTTATCTGGGGCCTATTATCGGAACCGTTTTAGCCGGATTGCTAACGATGATCAGCATGATTGGAAGCGATTTTCAAACAGAGATTTTACCAAAAACAATCTATATTATTATTGGTTTTCTTGTAGTTCAGGCAATAGACAATAATATTAGTCAGCCTATAATTTCATCAAAAAGTGTAAATTCGCATCCGTTAGAAATATTCCTTATTATATTGATAAGCGGAATTACTTTTGGAATTGTCGGAATGATTATCGCGATTCCTATTTTTACAATGATTAAAGTAATTTTGAAAGAATTTTTTCCGGACAACAAAATTGTCTCCGTATTAACTGAAAGAATTTAGCATTGAACACTTCTATTTTAAACAAAAATATCCAGGACTTTATATCTCAAAATAGTGGCACTTCAATTACAAAATTAGCGCTTCAAAAAAATCCTTTCCCGGAAGTTGAGTGGATTTTGATTCTCAATCAAATTGAAGCAAAGGGAAAAGCAAAAGATAAATTACCAACGTGGTTTTCAACTGAAAACATTATTTATCCCAGCAAAATTTCAGTAGAACAAACCTCATCAGAAAAAACGGCAGCTTACAAGGCTTCTTTAATTTCAGGAAAAACCTTAATAGATCTGACTGGCGGTTTTGGTGTTGATGATTATTATTTCTCTAAAAAATTTAAGGTAGTTGCACATTGCGAAATAAATGAAGAATTATCTGCAATTGTAAAACATAACTTCGAACAATTACATGTGAAGAATTGTTTTTGTTATGCTGATGATTCTGCAAATATCTTAAACGAGTCTGAACCAGATTTTAAATGGGATTGGATTTACATTGATCCCTCCCGTAGAAATGATGCAAAAGGCAAAGTTTTTATGCTGAAAGACTGCCTCCCAAATGTTCCGGAATCATTAGATTTTTATTTCGAAAAAACAGATTCCATTTTAATTAAAACGGCACCTTTATTAGATATTTCTGCAGGTTTATCTGAATTGAAATTTGTGAAAAACATTCATATTATTGCTTTGGAAAACGAAGTAAAAGAATTGCTTTTTGAAATTCATAATCATTATTCTGGCGGAATAACCATAAAAACTGCCAATATTTTAAAAGATAAAACAGAGACTTTTGAATTTATTTTGCGCGAACTTGTATATCCATCGTATCATTTACCGCAAAAGTTTCTCTACGAACCTAATTCGGCAATTATGAAATCAGGTGGTTTTGATGGAGTTAGTACTATTTTCAAAATAGATAAACTGCACAAGCATTCCCATTTATATACTTCGGATGAATTAATTGATTTTCCGGGAAGAACTTTTGAAATTGAAAAGGTGATTTCATACAGTAAAAATGATATGAAAGTTGAACTTTTAAATCAACAGGCAAATGTTACCACAAGGAATTTTCCTGAGACAGTAGAAAACATTCGGAAAAAATGGAAAATAAAAAATGGAGGGAATTTATATTGTTTTTTTACAACTGATAAAAATGACAACAAAATAGTTTTAATTTGCAGAAAAATAATTTAAAAATGAAACACCTTATTACACTGACTTATTTTCTTTTAACTTTTACAGCATTTGCCCAAAAACCTTGTGAATACAGTGCTAATGTAACCGATTCTATTGGCACTTATAAAGTTACGAATGAATATTTGGCCAGCGAAAAAAACTTTGGAAGCACATCTAATTATATCTTTTTTTCATTAGCTCAAACAGATGGCTTACCGACATTAAATCTTCAATTAATACAAAAAAGTAAAGATTTTATTAAAGCAAATTGTTTTGATAAAAACTCAAAAGTATTTTTACAATTGCAAAATGGCAAAATTGTAACTTTATTGCACATTAATCAGGAAAACTGTGGGACGCTTATTCGTGATAAAGAGTTTAATAACAGGATAAACACAGGAATTTTTATGTTTATGAAAGATAATTATGAAGAGCTGAAGAAATCCCCTGTAACCATTATGCGAATTAAATATTTAACGGCAACAGAAGATTATATCATAAGGGGTGAAATTACATCAGAAATGAACGGAAAAGCATACAAGCCTGCCACATATTTTATGGAAAATATAAGGTGTGTTGAATAATTATTCGCAATCCCATTTTTGATTGGAAACCTTATCTTTAAGGCCTGTTTTTAAGTTATAATGCCACCATTCTGAATCAAAAGAATTAAAGCCATTTTTAACCATTATTTTTTTTAGAAATTTTCTGTTTGATAGTACTTCTTTTGAAAGTTTAGTGTAATTATGACTAGCCTGAATTCCGAAGAAATCAAAGGGAGTTCCCATATCGAGTTCTGTACCATTTGCATCAACTAACGAAATATCAACGGCTCCTCCTCTGTTATGGATGGAGCCTTTTTTTGGATCTGCGACATACTCCGGATTCGAAACAATCTCCCACATTTTTTTCTGGATAGACAAAGGCCTGTAACAATCATATAGTTTTATTTTATAGCCTTTCTTAATGAAATCTTTATTAGCTTCTACTAATGCCTTAACGGTCTTTAAACGCAATAAACATTCGGCACAATCATAAACTTTGGCTTTTAAAAAATTATCCTCAGTGGCATATTTCATATCATAAATAAAATCCTTACTATAATCTTTTAAATTCACAAAAGTAGTATCTGCCACAACTGCATCGGATGTATATACTTCATTTTGAGCATTGGAAAAAGTCATCCAAAAAAAAGAAATCAGAAAAAATAAAAAATTTGAATATGAAATTACCTGTTCTTTTGCTCTCATAATGAAGATTAACTGTATTTAGGTAAATATAAACAAAAAACAATTTTTATATCTCTCCTGTCATCATAATATTTTCTTTTAAACCATGATTTTTAAGCATTCGAAAATGGGACCGGACAGCATGATAAAACGGATAAGAAGTATAAGGAAGATTATACTGTTTTGCATAACGTTTTATTATAGGAGTGATATAAGGATAATAGGTATGACCAACGCCTGGAAAAAGATGATGTGCAACATGATGCGTAAAACCACCATACAAAAAGTTAGCTAATTTACTGTTTGTACTAAAATCTTTAGTCACGATCATTTGGTGTAAAGCCCATGTGGATGAAAGATTTCCCTCTTCATCTGTTACCGGAAAATGTGCATCTTCATCAACATGTGTTGAAACGAGCGCCACTACACCAAGCGCACTTCCGCACATGTGCATCGTAATCCAGGCTAATAAAACCATATACCAGGGCTGATTCAATAATAGTATTGGAACAACAAGTAAATAAAAAATATTAATCGCCTTTGCAATAAACAACTTATAAACTTCTTTTGATGGAATTTTATCGACTGCCTTCTTTACGTAATTGTCTTTTTTGCCAAAAAAGTCTTTAAAATCTCTGACATACATCCAATTGAGACTGTATAAAGGATAAATAAACCACATGTAAATATGCTGATATCTATGATAATTAAACAAAGGACTGTTTGGAAAAATTCTGATGATGTCGCTTTGTTTTATGTCAATATCCCAATCCGGAATGTTTGGATATGCATGATGAAGATTAATATGACGTCGCGTCCAGAGCCAGTGATTACTGCCAAAAAGTTCCAGGATATACATAAACCATTGGTTATGCTTTGGCTTTTTAAACAATGCCCCATGTGCTGCATCATGAAAGGCATTTATAAAAAGTACAATCATGGTTATTCCACACAAAATATAAAATAAAAATAGTAAGGGAGTGTTGTTGCCAAACAGCAAAATACAGGCATAAAATAAAAAGAAGAAAACAACAAGTGCTAAAGACTTAATAATATTAAACAGATATAAGGATGAATTTTGTAAAACAGTTTCATTAACTTCTTTGCGAAGCTTTTTAAAAAAATCATCAGTCTCTGGTTTTAAGTAAACCGGGCGCTTTAATTTTTCCATAATGCCAATCAGATATAAATTCTTATATCAAATTTAACAAAAAAAGTTAAAAAAACATAGATAATTAGTTGGAAATAAAGGCTTTAACATAAAATAAAAGCCTTTTATCTCTGAAGTGGTTTTTGTATAATTTTCATATTTTACCTAAAAGCACGTTACTAGTTTTAGGTTTTAAAACATTATTATGTTTGAAATATCTTTTTAGAATAGTAGTACACTCAAACAAACATATCTTCGAATCATTTGAATAACTTCGAAGCAAACTGATGTAAGCATCTTCGCCATGTAAGCCACTCATGAGCCGTTTCCGGCGATTCGTAATAAACATATTTAATTCCCTGCTGATCCAGCATGGTTTTAAAAGCACCGATTGATTTAGGAAACGGACTAGGTTCTTTTGTGCCTAAACCTAACCAAAAAAGCTTGATTTTTTTATTGAGCGCATTGCCATCTTTATATTTCCCTTCTAAAAAAGTGTT
Source organism: uncultured Flavobacterium sp. (assembly GCA_965650235.1). Lineage (GTDB taxonomy): Bacteria > Bacteroidota > Bacteroidia > Flavobacteriales > Flavobacteriaceae > Flavobacterium. Next base: position 6,216 of record CBFGNY010000180.1, read on the forward strand.
AGCATCAATAGGCTCAATATCTGGATAATTGGCTGTACCGCTAAATCCGCCATAGTAAGAAAAAGTATCCAGATGATTCATCATGATTCGCATCGTTTGATTGGCTCCCATAGACAGGCCTGCAATAGCTCTATGTTCACGACTTGCCAAAGTACGGAACTTCAAATCAATCATCGGAATAACTTCTGAAATCAGCACTTCTTCAAAAACAGATTGCGGACGCTCTTTTTTATCCTTTGATTCTTTGCTTTGCGGTTTATAGGCGTAACCATTATCCATTACAACAATCATGGGGTTTGCCTGCTTTGAAGCAATCAGGTTATCTAAAATTAAGTTTGCTTTGCCTTGTGCAGACCAGCCTGTTTCGTCTTCAAAACTTCCGTGTTGTAAATAGAGTACGGGGTAACGTGTTTTTGTGTTTTCCGTATAAGCCGGAGGTGTATAAATAAAACAGCGTCTAAAAGAATTTGTCAATTTAGAAAAATAAATATTTTCACTCACCAAACCGTGTGGCACCTCTTTCAGCGCAAAGAATTCCTGATCTGCGGACGGAATCTCGATTCCGCTGCCCCATCTTCCGGCGCCGTAGAAATATAAACTTCCCGGATCCGGAACGGAAGCTCCGTCTACGTTTAGCTGATAATAATGAAATCCTTCATCTTGTGGATTGGATTCCCCTGTCCAAACGCCATTGGCATCTTTTCGCATATCATATTTCACTCCGCCAAGATCAAGCTGGACTTTATTTGCACCCGGTGCAGTAATACTGGCTCTTACGCGTCGCTGTGAATTAACCAGTGGAAATTGTTTATCAGGCTGATTAACCGATGACGGTTTAAAATCTTCTATAATTTGTGTTTCCTGACTCCAGCTCGTCTCCAAACACAAGCAGGAAATTAATAGGGTAATATTTAAAAATCGTTTCATGTTTATATTTGTTTATGTTGTGGTTAATTTTAACCGCAAAGCACGCAAAGTTTTTTTGTCTTTGTTTTTACGTTGTCTTTTAAGTTCGCAAAGCTTTATCAATAAACTGAGTAACTATACCACAGAGATACACAAAGGTTTCGCGGAGGTTCACAAAGTTTTTATTTAATCTCGCAAAGTCATAGGAGGCGTAAAGTTTTTTAACACAGATTTTAAAAAGATTTAAGCAAATAGGCGCAGATAATTTTTAAAATCTGTTGAATCTGCGTGAAATAAAACTTTGTGGTTTCTGTGTTCCTCGTGGTGACCTCCGTGCTAAAGCTTCTTGGCCGAATACCACAGAGATACACGGAGGTTTCACAGAGATTCACAAAGTTTTTATTTAATCTCGCAAAGGCGCAAAATCGCAAAGTTTAATTCTTCGTGCAACTCTGCGTAAATCTCTGTGTATCTCTGTGGTAAAATTATGGCCAATACATAGCGACCTTTGCGTAATCCCGTTGCGTGCCTTGCGGTTAAATTTAATCCTGTTTATTATTTCTCCTTAGCCAGATCATTCACGGCATTCGCCAGAAAAACATACCACGCCCCTCCATCTATAATACATTCGTTTTCTCCCCAAAAAAATGGCCAGTCGTCTTTATTCTCCAAATAATCCGGCTTCAGAAAAATAAGTCCCGGTACTACGCCGCCGGCAATTGTGGTAAAGTCGGCGCGATTGCCTCCATAAGCTACTTTTTTAGATCGGTTTCCAACCGCATTTACAAAAGATAAATTAGAATAAGGATGACAACCCAAAATATAATTGAGTCCCTGATACACATTTTCTTTGTCCATGAGATCAGGATAAATTTTATGGATATAATAATTCGTGCTTGCCCAATTAATAACCTGAGAACTTCCTCCCCAGCCTCTTTTTACAATTGGCACACCATAAGGATTTTCGGCATTTTCCTTGTCCATTTTTTCCTTATACTTCAGTACATAGCCACGTAATTTTTGCTTGTAAGCATCATCCATAGAAGAAACAGCCAATAAAGCTGAGTTCATATAAAAATCTAAATTATCATCGAGCAACTTCCATATTTTATCTTCAAAACCTTTTTTATACTGCTCGTCTTTTGTGCTTAAGTAGAGCTGTAATATTGCAATCATATCGCTTCCTTTTCCCCATCTCGACATTGGACTGTTATCTGGTTTTGCTTTTTTGTTAATTTCAGTTGCCTCATTGGTCAGCTTTATAGCAATTGCCAGACATTTAGCGGCAAGCTCGTCATTATATCCTTTTAAAGCCCTGCTTGCGGAGGCTAAAGCTCCAGCTGTTCTAAAATCTAAAAATGACGTTCGGTTGGTAAAAGCCCATCTGTCATCTTTCGTGCCGCTCGAAACTCCATCAGATTCAAATGGTTTAAGAGATGGATTATATGGTAAATTATCTGTTTCGGTGGCAGCATCACCCAAATGATGGTACTGATGGAGATTAGGCACTATTATTCCTCTGACAGGATGCCCAATATTTTCTACTTGTGCTACAAGATTCAAAACGCCATGTTCAATTTGCTGAAGCATATCGGGTTGACCATCCGGACGGTGAATATCAACAAAC
>CBFGNY010000181.1:0-8645 GCA_965650235.1 uncultured Flavobacterium sp.
TATTATATCGCGTTAAAACTTCTGGGCCATACACTCTCTCCAGTCTAATGAAAGTAGAAAAGGGCACCATTTCTCCTGCGTCATTTTTTAAGTACATATTAAGAATGCTTTCCGGATTTCTTCTAAATTGGGGGCTTGCCTGTACCATTACTTTATACATTTGAGAAAAACGAATAAAATTCGTTGCATAAAAAGAACCCAACATGGTCTGTAGTGTTGACATTGCATTATCTACGGAAATTCCTTTTTTAGCAGCAAGATCATAATCAATATGGATTAGATATTGTGGAAAAGTGGCATCGAAACTTGTAAAAGAATTTAATATTTCAGGGGAAGCATTTAGTTCCTTAATGAAGTTTTTAGTAACCTGATCTGTATTATTGATACTTCCTCCTGATTTATCAAGCAATCTAAGTTCAAATCCACTTGTATTACCAAAACCCGGAACAGTAGGCGGAGCGAAAATTTCTATTTGAGCATCTGCAATATCCTTTGTTTTTTCACTAAGCTGCGTTATAAATTCGGTTACTGATATATTACGATCGTTCCAGTCTTTCAGGTTAATCATTCCCATTCCGTAAGAAGCTCCTGCAATTTCTGTAACCACACTGTATCCTGCAAGAGTGGTAACGTTATCAACGCCTTTGATTTCTTTTGCCAGACGGGTTACCTCATCGAGTACTTTTTCGGTTCTTTCCACGGTCGCTCCCTGTGGCGTAGTGACACTAACGTAAACCATACCCTGATCTTCCGAAGGGATGAATCCAGAGGGAAGAAATTTGCTTGATCCCCAGGCAAAAAAGCAAAATAAAACAAGTAAACCTATAGTTACAGTTGTGCGGTCAGCAAATTTTGCAAGCATTCTGATATATCCCGAAGTTACCTTATCAAACCAAACATTAAATCCGCTAAAGAAACGATCTAAGAATGTTCTTTTTTCACTGTCAGCATTATGTGGTTTTAGTAATATGGCACATAAGGCAGGGGTGAGGGTAAGGGCATTAATACCAGAAATAACAATACTTATTGCCATTGTCAATGAAAACTGCCTGTAGAATACCCCAACAGGGCCGCTAAGAAAAGCTACGGGAATGAATACGGCACTCATTACAATTGTAATGGCAATAACTGCCCCAGTAATTTCTTTCATTGCGCTTATGGTTGCCGGCAGAGGAGCCAAATGTTCCTCAGAAATTTTAACATGGACTGCCTCTACTACGACAATGGCATTATCAACCACAATTCCTATCGAAAGTACAAGCGCAAAAAGGGTAAGCAGGTTTATGGAAAAGCCCATCATGGACATAAAAGTAAAAGAACCAATAAGGGCTACAGGTACCGCCAGAACAGGGATTAAGGTAGATCTCCAGTCCTGAAGAAATATAAACACAACAAAAGCTACAAGTATAAACGCCTCAATCAGCGTTTTTAGAACTTCATCAATTGAGGCATCAAGAAAACGTGATACATCATAAGCAATATTGAACTCCATTCCCGGAGGGAACGAACTCTTTTTTAATTCAGCCATTTTTTCTTTTATGCTGGCAATCACTTCAGATGCATTAGAGCCAGGGCGCTGTTTTAGCATTATGGATGCTGATGGTTTTCCGTCTGTTTTCGAAACCATTCCGTAGCTCATCGAACCAAACTCAATTTTTGAAATATCTTTTAATCTTAAGATTGTTCCATCTGAATTAGCCCTAAGCGGAATTTCTTCATACTGCCCTGGCTCAAAGAATTTCCCACCGTATTTAATTACATACTGAAGCTGGTTGTCAAGTTTACCGGATCCTTCCCCGACTTTACCGGGTGCAGCAGAGATATTTTGCTTTTGAAGCGAAGCAATCACTTCATTTGCAGAGATATTGTAAGAAAGCATCTTTTGAGGGTCTAGCCAAACTCTCATGGAATATTCCTTCTGTCCCATAATTTCAGCCCTTCCCACGCCATCAATTCTTTTCAGTTCCTGCAGGATATTAATATCTGTAAAATTGAAAATAAATTGCTCATCCTGCGATTTATCAGTGCTGGTGATATTTAAATACATCAACATACTGTTAACTTCTTTTTCGGTTGTAACTCCTGCCCGTATCACTTCTTCAGGCAGTTCATCAAGTATTGTTGTAACACGATTCTGTACGTTTACTGCTGCCAGATCGGGATCCGTACCTACCTCAAAAAATACCTGAATGAGGGTTAGACCATCGTTTGAAGTTACAGTTGACATATAAGTCATGCCTGGAACACCATTTATGGCTCTTTCTAATGGTAATGCAACTGCATTGGCAGAGACTTCGGCATTTGCCCCTGTATATTTTGCCGTTACCGTTACTGATGGCGGAACAATATCGGGGAATTGTGTTATGGGTAGCTGAAAAAGGGCAAGCAATCCCAGCAGAACAATTATGACCGATATGATTAAAGACAATATTTTTCTTTTGATAAACAACTCTATCATTATACTTTTTTTAATAATTAATAACTCACTACAATTTTACATTTTCATCTCCTTGATATTGATTCTATCTCCATCGCGCAATGACTGAGTACCCTCCTGTACAATAAGATCATTGTTTTCCAATCCTTTGTTTAAGATGTAAACATCATCAAGAGTACTTCCAATTGTAATATTGGTCATTTTTATTAATCCTTCTTTATTTACCAGAAATACAAATTGTTTATCCTGTATAGAAAAAACTGCTTTTTGCGGAATCAATACCACATCTTTTTTAGGTTCTGAAATAATTAATTTGCCTGAGGTTCCGTGTTTTATCAACCCGTTTGGATTATGAAATTTAGCTTTGTACTGAATAGACCCCGTTTGTCTGTCTATTTCTCCATCAGCTGTTTTAAGTTCGCCTTTTTTGTTGTAAACTATTCCGTTTGGCAATATCAGTTTTATATCTCCGCCCTGTTTATTAAGCGTATTATCAGTCATCATTTGAAAATAAATATTTTCAGGTATAGAGAAGTAAGCATACACATCATCTAATTGGGATATGGTAGTAAGCAATGACCCATTTTCTACAAGGCTTCCTTCTTTAGATGGAATACGATCTACTGTTCCGTTAAATGGAGCTCTGATATTGGTGAAATTAATCTGCTGGTTTATGGCTTTTTTTTCAGCTGCAGCATGGGCTACTTTAGCAGAAGCAGCTTCATATTTGGCCTTTGAAAGTTCAAGTTCTTTGTCAGCTATTACTTTTTTATCAAAAAGGGTTTGTGCCTGCTCAAGCTCAACGGCAGCAATTCTTTGGTCTGCCATTGCACTTTTATATACTGCCTGCGCTTTTAATAGTTGTATTTGTAATTCAGCATCACTTATTTTAAATAAAAGCTGTCCTTTTTTTACTTTTTGTCCTTCACTAACAAAAACTTTATCAAGTAAGCCGGGTATACGAACATGTATTTCAACATTATTTTTTGCATGAATGTCAGCGACAAACCGGTTAGTTACTATTGTGTCTTTCAACTGTACTTTGTATACTGGTACTGTTTTTATATTATTAGACTTTTTTCTTTGTTTATTTCCGCATGAAGCAAAAAACATAAGAGATAAAACAGATGAGAGAATTATTTTATTAAGAGTATTCATAATTGGTGAAAATATATAAATAGCCATCTCCTTGTAAGAATTACAAGGATTGCGTTTATGTTAGATTTACGTTTTGTGAAATGATATTTGTGCTGGTGAGACACTAATCAGTTTTTGATTTTTTTGTACGACAGTACAATGTCTTTATACTAAATATTAAGACCTTGCAGAATTAATTACTGCATGTATAATAGAAGAATTTAAATCTAGAAAAGCTGATATAAATGTAAATGGGTATGTCGCTCTATTTGATAAATTGTAACTACACCATAAATTAAGCGGCTTTTACAAATTATAAAGCTTACAAGTTTTGAATAATATGGTGTTTTAAGGATACTGCTTTCCGAAGTAATGGCGCGAAGGCGTGCTTTTCTTTTGATTTTATAATGAATATCCAAATCTTTCGACGGATCTATTCCATAAAAGCTTGTTTTTGCAATTTTGAAAGCAGAAAACGAATTGCTTTTTTCGGTTTCATTAATTTGATTTACAGAAGGATACCTGTGTGTTCCTGTAATCGATATGTAAGAAAACAGGAATAATAAAATAGCAATTATAAACTTAAATTGTTTCATTTATTCAAGGTAACGGATTATATTTTTGTTTATCAGGACAGGCTTATATTTAGTAAAAAGCCCAAATATAGAATTTAGATGAGCAAATAACAAAGTTAAATACATTAAAAATCTTTTTTATAATATCCTTAATCAGAAAATTCATGGCAAGGTTACATCAGCAATTCAGGAAGTGATTTGAGTCGCATTTTATAATTAATCACCTAAGAATAAAATTTTGCAACTTGAATTATAAGAACCTCTGTTGGGATGTAACTATTAAAACTACACCCAATGGGTTAATAAGAAATGCAGCTTTTCGGTTTGAGTATAAAAACGGGTAATTTTAAAAGTTATACTATTTTAAGCCATGTTTTATCATTGTCACTGATCAAGAAAATACATTTCAATATAATTAAATAGTACAAAGAGTATTTTTCTTTTTGCGTTATTTTAGTTGTTTCTTCTTTGGCTTTTAGGCTATAATTTATATTTTTGTGAAATGGCAAAACTTATAAATCTCAAAATTTTCGCGCATTTTTTCCAATCATCCTCATCAGGAGGTATTTTGCTTCTTGTATGTGTTTTTGTATCACTTGTAATTGCAAATACTGATCTTGGGACAGCTTTTAATAATTTTCTTGACTTTCCCCTGGGATATGAAACTGCTTCTGTGCATCTGCGGTATCCAATTTTGTTATGGATTAACGATGGATTAATGGCAATTTTCTTTTTGCTGGTAGGCTTGGAGATAAAAAGAGAAGTTATAGAGGGTGAGCTTTCTTCGGTTCGACAGGCAGCTTTGCCAGTGTTGGCAGCTCTTGGAGGAGTCATAGTTCCGGCAGTGATATACTTTCTTTTTAATGGACAAAACCCTGAGACCTCCAAAGGCTGGGGAATTCCAATGGCAACCGATATTGCCTTTGCTTTGGGAATCTTGTCACTTTTAGGAAATAAAGTACCCTCTGGTCTTAAAATATTTCTTGCCGCTTTGGCTATTGTTGATGACCTTATTGCTATTTTGGTTATTGCGGTTTTTTATTCTTCTGAACTCCATTTTCTTTATCTGGGCTATGCCGGGGGTATATTTTTATTACTTATTCTTTTTAATCGTCTCGGGATTAAAAATTTATTTTTTTATTTGCTGCCTGGCGTTGTCATATGGTATTTTATACATCATTCCGGTATTCATGCCACGATAGCAGGAGTACTTGTAGCTATGACACTGCCAACTAATGAAGTGGCTACAGAGTCGCCTCTGGAAAAATTGGAGCACGCTCTTACTCGCCCGGTAAATTTTGTCATTATGCCTATTTTTGCTTTGGCTAATACTAATATAACTTTTCAAAGTGGAATGATTGAAGGTCTCACAGGAAATCTTGCATTAGGGATAATACTAGGTCTTTTTCTGGGAAAACCAATAGGTATCTTTTTAATGTCCTGGCTTTCGGTAAAGATTAGAGCTGCTGACCTGCCTGGTGGTACTACCTGGACTCATGTACTTGGTTTGGGACTTTTGGGAGGAATCGGATTTACCATGTCGATATTTATAGCTTTATTGTCTTTTCAGCAACAGGCATATCAAAATGAGGCCAAATTTGCCATATTAATTGCATCAATCCTTGCAGGGATTTCAGGTTTTCTGCTTTTAAGCCTGTATAATAAAAAGGTAAAAAAGATATAATAATTTATTTTTGATGATTGTTTTACTGTCTTTTAAACAGTGCTGCATCTTTGACTAAAAGTCGCTCATTGAGCCATTTCGTGAGTTTTTCATTCTCATCTGCAGTCAGGCTTTTTGGCCCGTCGTAGATTACGGCCGTGATTGTTGAAGTGCTGTCCTTATAATTTATTAAGGAGCTTTTCGCGATTGATATCGAATTTACATTGGGAAATAAAGTTCGTATTTCGTTTAATATTTGTCTGTTATCAAATTTGTTTTTTGCCAGCTCTTTTTCTAGCTGTATGATTTTGACATCTTTCACGTTCATTTCGTTTTCACTGCTCTTGATCTGATTTAGGATATCGCCTTTAATATCATTGAAACGATCGGTACTGTCCTGCCTGATACGCAAATCTGTACCGATTAGGTATTTATTGAGGTTTAACTTATTTTTCAGTTTTTTTATCTCTGCAGGAGAAAAACGTTTAGACAAAAAAGCAAGTTCCAGTTTTTTATTCTGTTGGTTAAAATCGGTTTTTTTATAAACGACTGTGTATCCTTTATTACTGAACTCATTTTCAATAAAAATATTTACATTCTTTTTAAACTGTTGTTCCCTGTATAATGTATAGGCAAGATAACTGCTGGGAGCAAGCATTGCAGTGATTAAAAAAGCAATAGTGTATTTTACACGTTTTTGATGCTTTTCATTAATTTGTTTTACAGGCGGATAATTAAGATATTTAATAATTAAAAAGGTTGCAATACCAATAAAGACACAATTGATGCAGTACAGATAAAAAGCACCCAGAAAGAATGCCCATTGGGCAGTTGCAATCCCATATCCGGCTGTACACAGCGGAGGCATTAAAGCTGTTGCAATAGCTACACCTGGAATAGGGTTTCCTTTCTCTGATCTCGTAACAGCAATCACTCCGACAACACCACCAAAAAAAGCGATAAGAATATCATAAATGTTTGGTGAAGTCCTGGCCAGTAATTCAGACTGAACGTCCTTAAATGGACTGAGGTAAAAATATAAGGTAGATACCACAAGACTAACAACAGTAGCATTTAGCAAATTTTTAAGTGATTTTTTCAGTAAAGAAAAATCATAAATACCAAGGGCAAATCCAGCGCCTACTATCGGCCCCATGAGGGGGGATATAAGCATTGCACCAATAATAACAGCCGTTGAGTTGACATTGAGTCCTACAGAAGCGACGATAATGGCACAGGCGAGTATCCAAAGATTGGCCCCCTTAAAAGAAATGTTTTTTTTAACGGTTTCTAATGTCTTTTCCCTGTCGTCTTCCCCTTCTTTAAGATTTAGAATGTCAGTGATTTGCTTCATTATTGCTTTAAATAAGATTATTAGTTGATGTTCCCTCTGTAATTAAAGATAAAATTTATTTTAATAATACTGCAAAGTTTAAATAAGTTTTATAGTTAATTAAAGATATCTGATGAAGTAGCAGGACAGTTCGAGATTTATTAATCCTACTTTGATAAAGCATCTGCTTTTTAAAGGTTGAGAACTATATAAGTATCACTTTTTGAATTTTAAAGTTCCTTTTAAAACTTCATCTGGCCAAGAGGAGGGGAAGAGAAAACTTGAAGACGAATGGCATAATTTTATATGGGCTGAAAAAATGCAATGAATTAACTTGTTTTTTATATTTAAACCCTATATGAATTTTATATTGAGATGTAGCAGGCAAACGGTTTAAAATGTAAAAACAGATGGCACCCAAAAAATACAGCATCACATCGATAAGATCACTAGTATAACGCTCATTATGTTCGGGCAGGTAGAATTCAAAATAAAATGAGTAATATGCTGCCATAGCTAATATAAATCCTATTGAAAATTTATATTCTTTGCTGCCGGTAACCCATCTAAAAAGGAGCTGTTCATATCCTATTACGATAGGAAGGCATAAAAAATCATTAACATAGCAGCTAATCCATAAAGGCAGTGCGACTTCCAAATTCTGAAGCCCATATATAGTTGCCGCTAACACAGAGATTATAAAAAGCAGTAAACTTGTTAAATTATACATTTTTTAATATTTTGTTTTTGCTATCCCGCCGCTACTGCAATTACTGCTGCTATAAGAGCACCCAGGATCATGGCAAGAAATGTCCAGATTGAATACAGGCTATTGAATGCCCATCTGATAAAACTATTGGGATGACGCATTCCCTTTTCGACAAAATTATTTAATTTACCAGGTTTCGTGGATTTTTCAGTCTCTTTTCTTTCCTGGAGTTTCTCTTCTCTTTCGAGCTGACGTTTGAGTGTGATGTTGATTAATGCACCACAATTAATGCAGTAATCAGTATTTTGATTTTTAGTCCCGCATTCATTACAGGTTATATAAGATTTTAATATCATGACAGATCCTGTTAGTCTTGTTTATTATTTCATTTATGCAAGTTACAAAGACTTCCTTAGAAGTCCACCCTACTTTTTTCATAAATAATTAAGTAGTAATAAATTGTACAGTGCACAAATCCTAGTGTAAAACATGATATTTCATTAGGTAAGGTAAAACAATGAAATACTAGATAGTAAAAAATTCTTCAGGATTTTTTTAAAGCCGTTAAGACCCAAACCTTGCTCAGGAAACTAATTCATTATATGTTTAAAAATGAGCATAATATAGATCCTTGTTCATGCAGTTATGTCTGATTAAACAATTGTTATCTAATGAAAACATACTGTTTTTAGGCTTATTTGAATTAGGCTATGAAGGAAAAAAGGCATACCAGTTATGCACTGCCCCCAAAAAGTTAGACACTATTTGGGGGCATTTTTATGGAAAGAAAA
>CBFGNY010000182.1:0-8457 GCA_965650235.1 uncultured Flavobacterium sp.
TTTAGCATACCCATATTTTTCTCCTAGAAGTAAATCGGACAGGATGAAATGCTGCCTTTTTTTTGTTGTAAATGCAGACACCATCTGAACCTCCAACCCAAATATTCTTATTGGAGTCGCCCTCAATGTTATAAATGGTATTGAACAAGAGTGACTTTTTATCATTAATACGATTACGGAAAACTTTAAAATTATATCCATCATAACGATTGAGTCCGTCATAAGTTCCAAACCACATATACCCCTCATTATCCTGAAATATTGTGGTAACCGAATTATTAGACAACCCATCCGATATGTCGAGAAATTTAACCGGATTTTCCTGCGCACCAGCAAGTGCGTAAAATCCCATTAATACAATCAGATTAATAAAAAATTTCTTCAAGGTTATTTAATTTTTAATGATATTGACTTTTATTTGCTAAAGCAGTACAATTACGTAATAAAATTATCAATAATTAAAAAAATCTCCCAAAAAAGCATAAAAAAGAAACACACATATCTATTCCATTTTTTTTAATATAATACATTTGTGTTTCAAAAAATAATATTCGCATTAATGGAAATACAAGATTTAATTGGCAGCTATTCTGTTTCAGGAAGCAATCAGGACAGTACAAACCAAATGAGTTATCAAGGCACTCTGAGCCTGTCCCTTGACGAAAATAACCGGATTATAGCCAAATGGATTATCAACGATTCACAGGAACAAAGGGGTGGAGGTTTTTTTAAGGACAACATATTAGTGATAAATTTTAGCTACAAAGGCGACAATAATAAGACTTACAAAGGTGTAGCTGTTTATAAATGCATAACGAAAGATATACTGGAAGGTTTTTGGTCAGAAAAACATGGAAATCCGCTTTATCTTGGCACTGAAAAATGCCTTAGAATGGAAGCCTCTGAACGATTAAACTAATCGTTAATTAAAAAAGAAGCCACTTATCGTACCTGAATAAATAAGTGGCTATTAAAAAAAAATATCAATCAGGATTTGCCAGGATTTTATACAATTCAGCATTTGAAATGTAAAACTGATTTTCTATACTGATTTGGGAAAGTTTTGCACTCACCAAATTATTTTCACGCGAATTAATCAGGAATATCGAACTTTCTCCAAACGAAAACAGCTTCTCCTCAGAATTTAGCATCGTTAGATAATCCTTTACTAAATTATCAATTATCCCTTTTTGTCTTTCCAAAGAGGCAATTTCAGTCTGCTGAGCCTTAATTTTATTTTTAAGTTCCAGTCTTTGCTGATCAATATCAAACTTTAAATCCTGAATTTTAAGTTTTGCCAGTTTTAGGCTTCCACGTTCCTTTCTCAGGAAAACCGGAATACTGAAATCGACATTAAACTTATAATCATCAGCATTGAACGAATTAAAGTAAGAGGGTTCAGAAATATAATTATACCCCACATTTAACTTTGGGAGCAGGGAATTCGCTTTAAGCTGTCTGCTCACTTCCAGCATTGACATTTTGGTTTCTAATGCCTGAATCTTTGGATGAGTGTCTAAAGATTCAATATTCACCATCATCGCATCCGTTTTTAGCGTTTCTTCAAGTGTCTGAATCAAATTTTCTTCTGGTTTTACGATATCATCCAGTTCAACCGGAACATTTTCAATCCATAAATAATTCGACAGATATAATTTTGCCTTCGCTAATTTTAAATTTCCATTTTCTACGTTTAATTCTCGGTTTCTGACAGTAATTCCGGCTTCTACACTATCAATTGCAGGAGAATCCCCTAGTTCGATCAGTTTTTTTACGCCTTTAAAACGTTTGCTGGCAAAGCCCAGATATCTTTTATAAAGTTCAGCTTCATTATAGCTTTTTCTCCATTCAAAATAAGCTTCACTGGCGTTGTACAAAACCTCGATTGCTCTTAATTTTCGTTGTGCATCACTCAATTGCAGCTGTAATTTTCCTTCACGGACATCGGCCATACGCTGGTTAATAAACATTCCCTGGCCCAAGGCTAAATTAATTCCTAAGGAAGTTAATCCTGCTTCAGGAGTTCTATTCTGCGGATTGTAATATTGTCCGTCTGTCTGGTCAAATCCGGCTTTTATCTCGATTCCGTACCAGGTTGGAATTTTAAAACTGCTGTTTAATAAGGAATAATATTCAGTTCCCTTAAACTCTTTTTTATTGTAATCGACTTCAATTTTAGGATCAAATCCACCGCGGGCAGTCATAAGTGCTGCCTGAGCATTCGAAATTTCAAGATTTGCCTGTTTTACCAGCGGATGGTATTTTTTTACATATCCTAAAAATTCACTGTAACTTAATTCTTCTTTATTAAAATCCTGACTGTAAAGAGCAGAAAAGCCTAATAAAAACAGAAGAGAGAATAAAATTACAGTATATCTCACTTTATTTTTTGTCCTTGCCATTCTTTGCTTCTTTTTCATCTGACATATAATAATTTGGAGGAAAACCATTCAGATTACGCCATATTTCATAACCAACAGAAACTGTTTCCAGTAAAGCGATACTTTGTGCGCCTGCTCCAATACTTAATTCTTTTGGCCATTTCTCTTCTTTATTGCCATCTGGCGAAACCAAAATCCTGTATTTTCCGTTGGCACTGATAAAATTTTCGATTGCTACTACCTTGCCGCCAAATGTTCCGTATGATAATCCCGGCCAGCCAGAGAAAACAATTCTGGGCCATCCATCAAACCAAACGCGCACTTTTGCACCACGATGTACCAACGGAAGATCAATTGGGTCTACATACGTTTCTACTGCAATATCATAACTCGCCGGCATGATGCTGATAATTGGGGTTCCTTCTTTAATGGTTTCGCCAAGTCCGGCTAATAAAGCACGGTTTACATACCCACTTTGAGGAGCGGTAATATAATACAGTCCATTTCTGATTTTGTAATTCACATATTGGTTCTGCAGCTTATTTACCTGAGCTTTTGTATCATATTGGGTACTTAAAGCCGTAAACTTATCACTTTTGGATTTTGAGATTTTCTCAGTATATTCGGCTGTAATACGGTTTATTTCGACCCTGGCGTTTATCAGTTCGTTTTTACTGCTTAACAATTTATTTTGCTGCGTAATAATATATGCCTCAGATTCCTGAAGTTTTAGTCTTTTCTGTTCCACATCTGTAAGAGGTTTTAAGCCTTCCTTATTAAGTGCTGTCGAACGATTAAACTGCGTTTGGGCAATTCGTAGCTGTGTTTTTACTGCTTCGAGATCCATGCTGTCGCTTTTAATTTTTAGCTGGGCCTGTTTGATTTTGTTTTGTGCCTGCTGCAGCTTTAATTCTCTTTCGGTATTTAGCGACTGCGCCTGAACATCAAGCGAATTTACTTTGTCGCCATAAGATTCTACAGCCATTTTTTTTGCATCAACCTGGTCTTTTGTATTTCCCACCAGATTTGGGTCTAAATAATCTTCTTTAGTTTCCGAAATAAAAACAATTGTATCTCCTTTTTTTACATAATCACCTTCCTGCACATACCATTTTTCGATTCGTCCTGCAATAGCGTTATGAACGGTCTGTGGACGCTGATCTGGTTTTAAGGTGGTAACCGAACCACTTCCGGAAATATTTTGTGTCCACGGAAGAAAAAGACATGCAATTAAAAAAATTAAAAAACCAACTATAATCCGGTTCAGGATTTTATAATGCGGCCTGCGGGCAACACTGGTAATAGATGCATATTTACCCGGTGTTATAAGAACATTATTATCTTTAGATATATTGAGCATGATTAAAGTTTTATGTCATTAATAATTTTTCCGTCATCAATCGTTATCATACGGCCACATTTATTCTTCCAAATATCACTTTTAGAAGTAACAATTACCGTCCAGTCATTTTCTTCAGAAAGTAAAAAATCAATAATTTTACCAGAGGTCAATTCGTCCATTTTGTCAACAGGGTCTTCAAGGAACAGGATATTAGGTTTGTGAACAATACTTCGGGCCAGAAGTATTTTCTGAACATCAGAGGCCGAAAGTTCGCGACCTCCTGGATGAATCTGACTCTCAAGTCCATTTTCGAATGTTTTAATATAAGGTGTAAGACAAACACTGTCCAGCGCCCATTTTAAATCATCATTATTTACGGTTTCTTTTCCAAAAAGGATATTCTCCCTGATGGTTCCTGTAAAAAGTGTATCCCCTTGTAAAAAAGTTCCGGACTGCGCCCTGTAAGTATCTTCGTTGAGTCGGTTCATAAAATTATCAGTAACATACATGGCACCGCTTTCTGGTTCAAGTAACCCCGAAAGTAAACGAAGTAATGTGCTTTTACCGGCACCGTTTGTCCCCCTCAAAACTATTTTTTCACCCTGAGAAATTTTCAGGTTAATATTTTTAAGTGATTTCTTGTTATGATTCGGATAATTATAAGCAACATTCTCTGTTTCAATTGTAATTCCGGTTTCGCTGACTACTGATGTACTTGGTATAGAAGAAATTTCCATATCGGTAACCTGCCCAATTTTTTCCAAAGAAGTCAATACATCATAAAAAGATTCCAGTCCGAAGATTATTTTCTCTACAGAATTGATAAGCAAAACAATCACAATTTCAGCTGCCACAAACTGCCCGATATTCATTTGATGGTGAATTACCAGAAAACCACCAATCGACAAAAGGGCAGCTGTAACAATAACTTTAAAAATAGTAAGCTGAATATATTGTTTTTTCATTACCTGAAAATGTTTTTCCCGGTTACTTAAATATTTACTTACATAGCCGTCATTTCTTTCCAATGCATAATCAAAAGCTCCCTTTCGGCGGAAACTCTCACGATTACGGGCAATTTCCTGAAGCCAGGCTGCTACTTTATACTTAAATTTAGATTCGGTAAGGCTTGTCTCTAATCCATCTTTATATGAAAATTTAAAAATCACATACAGGATAACAATAAATAACAAACCAATGACGGTAAAGAATGAATGATACAAAACCAATAATATGATACCAAGTCCAACCTGCAGGAAAGCCGCACAAAAATCCAGTAAAAGTTTTGCTGTGCCTTTTTGCACCATTAAAGTATCAAAAAACCTGTTTGCTTTTTCAGGGGCATACTCGGTATACATTTCTTTAAATTTAATTAAAGGCAATTTGTAGGCAAATTCAAATGAGGAACGTACAAAAATACGCTGCTGAAGATTTTCAACTATCCGAAGCTGTAAAATGATAAGAACTCCACCGAAACCAACTCCGATAGTTACCAAAATTACCAATACAATCCAGGAAACACTTAATTGTCCGCTTTGGATAAAATTAATAATGGCCTGGATTCCTAATGGCAGAGAAAGGTTTACCAAACCGGCAAAGGCGGCATAAAAAATAATTTGATATACATCACGCTTATCAAGCTGAAGCAGATTATAAAAACGCTTTAATGGTGTCATGAATTTATATAAATACAAGATTAACAGATAATATTAATATACGGTAAAAAACCATATTAAGGATGATAGAATTTCTTCTAATCCAAACATTAGTAAAGTATCTATATAATAATTTGAGGAGGGCGCAAATGAATTTTGCCGTGAAATCCAAATGAGAACATTGGATTATCTATGTAATTTTTTCTTTTTGCATTAATTTGAAAATACAAAACAGAAAGTGAAGAATCTAAAGGAACCAGGTAATCCATAACAGGGATTCCTTTTGCAAGTTTTGTGTTTTTGGTTTCTTTGGTTTCATAGTCATCCAGTTCTTCCTGAAACTCGTCACAATGAAAGATTTTTTTCAAAAAATTACAAGTAATGCCTGAAACTGAATCTGTTTTGGCATTATCTGCAATAATACGTCCAAAGCTATTGGATATGTTTATACTGCTAATCAAAAAGTAGCCGATTAGCAATACCTGAAGGCATTTGCCTAAAATACTATTTCTAATTGTATGTAGCATTTTCTAAAATTATGGGCGCAAGTTAGAACTAAATTTTTAGGGGTACATTAGAATAACATTAGAAAACAGTTCACTTTTGTTATTTTTTTCTTAAATAAAAAAGCCAAAAAAATAGCCGGAAGATTTTTCTTCCGACTATAGGATGCCAATGTGCATTTAATCTATTTCTTATCAATTTTATAAAGCCTTCCCTCATCTGTAACTGCATACAAAGCTCCGTCATTTCCCTGAGTAATATCTCTAAATCTCTGATTTTCCTGAGCCAGAAGTCTTTCCTCTCCTATAACACGATTATTTTCTATCGCAAGACGTACGATATGCTTGCCGCTTAATGCTCCTATGAAAAGGTTATTTTCCCATTCCGGTACACGGTCTCCTTTATAAAAAGTCATACCGCTTGGCGATACAACAGGATCCCAGTAATAAACAGGCTGTTCCATACCCTCCATTTTTTGAATTGCATCACCAATAGGCTGTCCTTCATACTCTATTCCATAAGTAATAGTTGGCCAGCCATAATTTGCTCCCGCTTTAATGCGATTGATTTCGTCACCTCCACGTGGTCCATGCTCGCTTACCCAGATTTCGTCTGTCGAAGGGTGCAGTGCCAGTCCTTGTGGATTTCTGTGTCCGATACTATACAACTCAGGCAAAGCTCCTGTCTGGCTAAATGTTGGGTTGCCTGATGCAGGTTGTCCGTCTTTGGTAATTCGTATTACTTTTCCAAGAGCTGCTGATACTGATTGCGCCAAAGGCCTGGTTTCTATCACAGAACGCTCTCCTGTACTAATAACCAGATTACCTGCTTTATCAAACAATATGCGCCCACCATAATGAAGTGTACTCGGATGTGCCGGATTAGCACGATAAATTACTGTAGCACCTTCAATTGTTTTTTCATCATTTGATAATTTTCCTTTTGCAACTGCAGTCCTGTTTCCACCTGAACCTGATTCAGCAAAAACCCAGTAAATCATTTTATTGGTTGCAAATTGAGGATCAAGGCATAAGCCTAATAAACCTCCCTGATTTGTAGCGTTAACAGCTGGCAAACCAGTGATTGCAGCACTCATTTCTCCTGTTACTTTAACAATACGCATATTTCCCGCTTTTTCTGTAACCAAAAGTCTGCCATCAGGAAGCATTTTTATTCCCCACGGACTGCTTAGTTCTGAAGTAATTACTTTTTTTTCGTATTCAGTATTAGTCTGTAAACCCTGTATACGTGTTTGTCCTTCAAATGCCGGAGCATAAGTTGTATTTGCCTCATTATTTTCTACCGGATCTGTTGTAGTGCCAGGATCATAATTTTTGTCATCATTAGAACAGCTAAAAAGCAGTGCCAAAGCTCCTGAAAGGCATATAATGTAGTTTCTATTTTTCATTGTATCTGGAATTTAAATTAGTACCCCAAAAATCCAAATTTATAATAGAAAAAAATTATACAATTTATTATATAGCTTATATAATTTAAATAATTTTTGAACTAAACCCCTATGGACTGAAAGTCCATAGGATAATGTTGGCAGACTGAAAGTCTCCAAGACAGTAGCCCTTATTTGTTAACCACAAATTAGCGCTTAATTTAATTTGTGTAAATTTGTGTAATTTCTGGCTAAAATATTTTTAGAAGCTAAAGCAAAATGCACTAAAGCACATAGTTTTAAACTATATCTGAGACCAATAAAATAAGAAAATTGTGTGCTAACATTTCAATTTCATGACATAAAAAACAGGTTCTGTAACATATTATCCTTAATAGATTGGTAGAAATATTAATTTTAAGCATCTAATAAACCAACCAAAACTATTATAATGCCTGAAAAAAAATCAATATTGATTGGATGTGATGATACCGCCATTTTGACTCAGGTATTGAATGTAATGTCTACAATGTCTGATTTTGCCTTTTCAACTGTTTCTGTTTCACGGGCAATCGATTTGTATAGTTCTGCAAAGTCATTAAACCCTGACTTAATTATTTTAGGTTTCAAAAGAAATCAGCCTGTCATTCAGAATGCCAACTTCAACTTTAACAAAACAAACGTCCCTGTTTTATGCTTAACTCAAAGCTATGAATGCGAATCGTTGTGCTGGTCTAAAAACTGCATCATTTTTACGCATCCGTATAAACATATTAATAATACTGATTTTTTAATTTACAGAATCAAATCTATATTTCTTTTAAAAAAAACAGAAACCACAAATAAAACAACGCCAACATTTGCGGAAGCAGCTTTGCAAAAAAACAATTTTAAGCATACGAGAGAGCTGAGCCATTATGTGATGGAACTGGATCAAAAAGTAGAAGCACTGCAACAAGTAAAAAAACGTATTTCTTATCTCTATCCCAATGTTGATGACAGTATCAGAAGAGAACTGATGTCTATCGCAAATTCTATCAAAACGGCTGCAAATGACAACAAACTCTGGGATGATTTTAAAATTTATTTTGAACAGTCAAATCCTGATTTTTTATTGACTCTTGCCAAAAAACATCCTTCACTAAGCCCTAAGGATTTAAAATATTGCTGCTACATTAAAATGAATAT
>CBFGNY010000183.1:0-8419 GCA_965650235.1 uncultured Flavobacterium sp.
TATCAGGAGCAGCTTCTTCAAGCCACCGAAGCAGGATATTTAAGCGGCCATTAACTCCATTTACATTATAAGTAGCTATTTTCATCTGAAGCTTCGCTTTGTCCAATACAATTTGTACTGTCGTCGCTTTCAGTACAATTTTGACCCGAAGTGTCTGTATCAGGCAAATCATCCCAATGTCCCCAATCTCCCTGATACGCTTTTCGATATGAAAAATCAATGTTATGTGCTACACAAATTTCGCTGTGCAACGAACTTGATTTATTAAGCTTGCTGTGTTTAGTTGACTTTTCCATGGCAGTGTTGTTTTAGATAAGGACAAAAGTACAGCTGTTATTTTCCATAGGCTTATATATAAACCCGGAATTGTTATGTAATTTACATGTTTTTAGATATTTAAGAGATAAGTTTGTAAAATTTAGGATTTATTTATTTTATACAAACAGAAAATATTCCTGATTAGGACTTTTTGCGAAAGACTTTTCCAGGATACTTCTCCGCATACGTATTGATGAGATGCATTATATACTGATTGCTCTTACAGGGTGTTACATACTCTTTTATTTCCGAAGGATCGGTTAAGCTAACATCAGATGTAATATATCCCATCCCATAAAAATGCCCGTTCTCAATCCAAATACAGCTTCGTTCGTCTGTTGATCTTCCTTTATCAATAATAGCAAAACTGGTTCTGTTGCCAGCCAAATAATCAATCGCACTTTCCACTTTCTCATTATGACTCATAACTTCTGGCAAATCTGTAAAATCATTATTTGGAAAATTTTCCCCTGCTGTAGAAATACCATACCTGCAAAACCGGTTATCAATTTCAAACTGCTGTTTCAGGGTAAGAAGCATGTTTATTCCTTCATGTACGGTATTAAAATGTTCTATACAGGTCTGGAACTTATTCACTTTTCCGGTTACTAAATACTTGTATCCGTTACGGGCTTCGTACTGGTAAAGTCCGTATTTGGGTTCAAAACGTTTTAGTGCCCTGTTATAAGTTGGCCAGAGTTTTTTTATTTCAGAACATTCCAAGAGCAGTGCCATAAGTTCAGTCGCACATATTTCAAAAGATATGGCATAGATGTCCCGTAGAAAGTTTTGCCGCTGTGATGTAATTTTATGACCGCTGAAATGAGAAGCCACACGTTTTTTTAAGTTAATTGCTTTTCCAACATAGATTACCTTGTTTACCTGATTATAAAAATAATACACACCTGGTTTTTCAGGCAGCTGATCAAAATGGTCAGGTGGCAGGTTAGGAGGCAGGCGCTGGTCTTGTGCCGTGTTTTTGACCATTTTTTCTATATGGCCCTCAGCATCCCATTCTAATAAACGGGAAAATAATATGGTAGTGGCGTCTGCATCTCCACCGGCACGATGTTGGTTCTCTAATGGAATATCTAACGATTGGCAAAGTTTCCCCAGACTGTACGAGCTAAATCCGGGCCTGATCTTTCTGGCAGCGCGAACAGTACATAATTTTCTGGCCTTCCAATTAAATCCTGCTTTTTCAAGTTCATGCCGAACAAACGAATAATCAAAATTGACATTATGGGCTACGAAAACACGATCCGTAAGCATTTCCAGTACTTTTTCTGCAATATCATCAAATATAGGGGCATCACGCACCATTTCATTATTAATGCCTGTAAGTGCAAAAATAGGAACGGGAATTTCCTTTTGAGGGTTAACCAGCGTTTCAAAACGGTCTATTACATTTGTGCCATCATGGATAATAATAGCAATTTCGGTAATACAGCTGCCACTGGCATTCCCGCCTGTGGTTTCGATATCTACTATGGCATATTCGGTCTTTTTCATCTCTATCCTGCAACCAGAAAACGGTTCTTTAATTACTTTTCTGTCCGATGATACAAAATTAATACAGCTGATAACAATTTCAGTACAGTTGCAGTTCTAAATTGTAACAAAATTACAAGTCTTGATTTTTGCCATATAAGAAGTGGCAGAAATAAACTTTACCTTCTTTTGCTGCTTAAATTCAATATAACTTAACATATTTGAATCGTGTAACTATTATAAAAATTTCTGTAAGAGTAAGTTATGTAAGTGCTTTAAATTTGATATATACTTAAAAATTAATTTATTATGAAAACAGCAGAAAAGAATACTACAGCTACAAAAGCTAAATCTACAGCAGCAAAAACTAAAACAGCTGCAACAAAAAGCAAATCAGCGACAGCTAAAACAAATGGAAAAGGGGTTGTAAAGGCAAAAGCATCTGCTGCAGAAGGTTTAAGAGAATTATTTGTAAATTCCCTTAAGGATATTTACTGGGCAGAGAAAGCGTTGATAAAGGCTTTGCCTAAAATGGCGAAAAATGCTACTTCAGAAAATTTGGTTAAAGCACTTAAAGATCACTTAACCGTAACCGAAGAACAAAAAGAAAGACTAGAAAAAGTTTTTTCATTAGTGGGCGAAAAAGCGTCTGCCAAAAAATGTGATGCGATGGAAGGCCTGATTAAAGAAGGAGAGAGCATCATGGAAGAAACAGAGAAAGGTCCTGTTCGTGATGCCGGAATCATTGCTGCATCTCAAAAAATAGAACACTATGAAATAGCTTCTTATGGAACATTGGCTGCTTTTGCCGTAACATTGGGCGAAGATGATGCTGTACTATTATTAGAAAAAACACTGGCAGAAGAAAAAGAGGCAGATACACTATTGACTGAAGCGGCTTATAACACTATCAACTTTGATGCTGCCGAAGAGGAGGATGAAGAATAATTAAATAATCTCAGCTTCTTTATATATCGTTAAACCTGTATTATATAGTGGTACAGGTTTTTTATTTATTAAATAAAACCCAAAACCATATTGATGAAAAATACGTAAATAATTATTACAAAGTATAATACCGCAAACAATAAACGCTATGTCTTATAAAAACATTTTATTGATTGATGATGATAATGATGATATTGAAATATTTGTTGAAGCTGTCAATTCATTACATAAAGAAATTGTATGTCAAACCTCTTCTAATGCCTTAAAGACATTTGAAGAATTGAAAACGGCAGAAAGACTCCCAGATTTTATATTTGTAGATTTTAATATGCCCGCTCTTAATGGCATCTCATTCATACAAAAAATGAAGAATCAGAATCGATTGGAGCATATACCGGTAATTTTGATGTCTACACATACTGCAGATGTAATGTGCCAGCTAACCAAACAATTTGAAACTATCAACTACATGACCAAACCCAACAGTTTTCAGGAATTGGTTGTTCTTCTTGATGGGGTTTTAGCAAAGTAAATGAGGTATATACAAGAAATATTATTTTATTCTTTTTTCTCAAGCTGTACCCTAAATTTACCAAAATAAGGATTGCCTGCCATCAGTGAATGCCCAATTACCAAAACATGATTTCCTTTTTGTTTTAGGGGATTTTCAAGTACATTCCAAACGGTCCGTCTGATGATTTATCGGAAAAATAATTTCATCCTTATTTATCTCCCTAACAGTCTTTTTTTATAACGAGGAAATAGTATTTCCGAATCTGTTTTTATCATTAATCAGGTCGTATAACTTAAAAGTTTGTTGCTCAACAAAAAATTTAAATCTGATATTTTGAATTAAATTTAAAACATTTATTATATTGAACATCTTACTATACTGATATAATTCTATTCTAATTCTTTTTCATTAATAATTAAAACCTTAAGAAATTTTTGAATATTTTTTGGTTTTTTGTCAATATATGAAATCTTCAATTTGGTTTGGTATTTTTTATAATGATATGTGCTTGCGCTAGAAAATATTTCCCTAGTTCCAATAATTGAATCAAATAAAGTTTTTTTGTTTGTATATAAATACAGATTTTCTGTAGATCTTTCGTTAATTATATTTTCGATGGAGTACACAATATGCTTATTATTTTGCTTGACGAAGTTTTTGTTAAATCTGTTTTCTCCTGAAATACTTTGTAAATAACCATTTTTATTATACTTATAATTAATTTTATATTTAAAAAACTGATTATCTGTTTGAAAATTTTTATTATTATTTTTTACCATAATAATCTTATGATTTTTATTTTCTTTCTGATTTCTCCAATTTTTATTTAAAGGTTCTAATGTTTGAGAATAATCACCATAACCATCTTTTAAAAAGAAAGACAAATCCAATATCGATTTTTCTACTAAAATTTTTTGCTTTAAAAAAATGTAATATTCGCTATTTACAGTATAAGTATCAGTATTAACAATAATATTATTTTGATTTGAAAAAGTGATTTTTAAATCATCTTGTTCTGAACAATAAAAAGTTATTGATTGATTATTGTTTTTTTTTGACCAAAAAGAAAGTTTTTCAGGTTTTTCTTTTAAATTATTTTTAAGCTTATAAATGATGACAGTATCATTCTTTTTAGGAAATAAACCTATATAATTTGTTGTAATTAGATCACCCTCTATTAGATTATCCGAACGGCCTTTGTCATTCTCAATTTCTGATAACTTTTCAATATACTTATCCTGAACGAAAGCAACAGTAAATTCATTTTCATTTTTTGACTGATTGTTGCGAAACGCAAATAATAAGCAACTAAGGAGCATTGTTGAATATATATATTTCATTACTATTTTTTTATAGGTATTTCGCTAGTTAATCTTGTTTTTGTTCTTTTCCAGAATATACTTTTACCTGCATTAATAGTTCCAGAAATACCATAAGTTTGTTTTACACCAGTATCATAATAAAAACTACCAGATTTCCAATAATCTTGATTTTCAAAATCAGCAGCAGGAATTGTATATTTTATTTTGTAAGCGACTTCAACTTCTTCATATGTTGGTTTACCATCTTGTCCTAAAACGGGTTTTTTATCTTTATCTAAAATCTTCTGTTTTACCTTCTTTTTAATATGTTCATGTGTTCCTTTATCTCCTTTCTCTGGATGATTACTTTTATCTCCATATCTTGATGAAGTTCCATTTGCTGCTAAAAAAGTATCATATATTTCTTTTGGAATTTCAATAAATTTATATTCATAGAATTTGTTTTGTCCTAATTTATTATATGGATTAGTTTCTGAATTTCCCCAAGCTAAAAAGTCTGTATCATCCCAAAACTCTGCCTCATTTGTTAAATCTTCTTCTCCATTTAGTACCTAAAAGTGCTTTTCTTGTTAATTTAGATTTCAAATCATCTAAAGAATCTCTCATTTCTTTTTTATTAAAAGCAATATTCTCTTCAGAATACATATTATGTGCTCCCTGAGTAGTTTTTGTTATTGTGCCTCCAACAATTCTTATTCTGCTCATGACTAATGGAATTTAGATTTTTCAGCGCTATTATTTTGGCATTCCTTTTTGGCATGTTTGCTTATATTGTCTTCACTATTTATTTGAATTCCTTTTATACTTGATTCCTTTCTTTCTTTTTGTGTGTGAGATTCAAGATTCCCTTCAATATGTTCCATGAAATTTCCAGTCACATTTAGCATATAATCACCACCAACAAAAGTATTTAATACAGCACCTATTGTTATAGTTTTATCAACTCCTGCACTTTCAGAAATATTTAAAGTAGCTGAAGAATTTATATTTTGTCCTGCTGTCATCGAAATATTTCCGCCTGCATTGAAAATTATATCATTTGGCGCATTACATTAATATTTCCTTTTCCGTCCATTTTCCAGGTACTTCCACTAGGATCTTCGATTAAAATACTTCCTTCAGCATCATTCAAAATGATTATTGTTCCGCTACGCGTATGAATCGCCTTTACATTGTTTTGCCCATCTGCATAACCGCTGGATTGGCTTCCGTTATATTGTGCTCCCAAAACATAGGGATTCTGTGCATTGCCTCCTTCAAAACCTACCAAAACTTCCTCATCAATTTCTGGGATAAAATAAAACCCTTTTCCAGATCTGGAGTGTGGCTGTATCATTCGCATCCAGTCGCTTGTCGTGCTTCCGCTTGCCCAATTGTACTGCACTTTTACTCGGCCTAATCCTTCAGAGTCGTTGTTGTCTATTCAACAATTGGTTAGAAAATTGGGAGACTTAATTCAATTTAGAACTTTCAAGAATATTAGAAAAACGCAAAGTCGTGAGACTTTGCGCAGTAAGTAAATATAATAAATTTGAATTATGAGTTAATGAAAATGCATTTAATGTGTTTTTAGTCCATTATATTCATAAGTTTCTTTACTCTTAAAAAGAAAAATGTTTGAACTATAAAAAATGGAATATAAAGAGTGAATAAATTTTCTTTATAGTAATCGTCTAGTAAGATAAATATAAAAACACAAATCAACTGGGGAAAAAAAAATAAATATTTGCCTAAATAATAATAATTTTCACTATTTACAAACAATGTGATACAATTAATACCTGATAGTAAAAATTGTGTGTATATTATAACTTTAATGAATAGTATATTATCAAGTGAGAAATCACCATTCAGCAAGCTATAGACTATATTTCCTATAAAAAAAGTCAAAATATAGCAAATGAATATATACATTAATATTTTCAATTTCATAATTATTCAAATTTAATTTTATATGCCAAAGTATTAAAAAAGCCTGTAGAGAAATTTACCTTAGAGCTTCCTTTTATTTTATCTACAAGTATGACTTTTTTATTTTCACTTATAATGTATTTTTTAGTATTAGTAACTACTTCAGTTGCAGTATTATAATAGTCGCTATTTGTAACTGCATCAAGAGATGCGAAAAATCTATTTGGATTAGAATAGAATACAGGAATAACTACTTCTTTCTTATTACGTTTTTTGGCAATCTCATAATCAATTATTCCTTTCATGGTACACTTGTTTACAGAAGCAAAATTGACCATTTTCTTGAAAATATCGATATCGAAATTATTTAAGTTTTTATGATATTTTGTTGCTAAAATCCAAGATAAATTTTGAACATAAGTTAAATACCAATCTGGTCGCATATAAATTAGATCTGGATAACCTTTGTCAGATTTATTATGGTCTTCAGTTATTCCTATCATGTTTTTTTCACCACCATACATAATAAATTTATCTGTTGGTTTTAGCAAATAAATATCCCTTAATGATTCATTTAAGTCTTTCCCGTATAGTGCCTTTTTCTGCAATCCTTTATCTGTTAAAAAGTCAGGATACTTTTTCATGTAATAATTAAAGAAAGTTATCCAAGGAGTGATCTTTTTGCCAAGATTTTCTCCTTTTTTACCTTTCCAGCTTTTAATTGCTTTTTGTTCATTTTCTGGATGATCTTTTAAATTATAAGTATCTAAATCCTCAGGCACTAAATTATCAATTTTTGAGTGTGCATAAGAATCCCCAAATCTATGCAGTAATTCACCTATTTTATTAATGTTTTTATTCGGAGTATATAATATTTTTATTGCCGTAAAAAACTCTTCAACACCATGAAAACCACCTGTTAATGCATGTATTGATTCTTGGTATTCGGCATCACTCCATGTGTCATCAAGTTCGAAATCTGTTTCGCTGTGCACATCCGTATCTGGATTTTCGGTTGCAATAGCTAATTCTAATGCATTTTCTTCGCTAACTCCCAACATCAAACAAACCAAATATACGGTACTATAATGTCCATCAGTTTCATACATTACCATTTGCACATCTGTTTTTTCTACTTCTGATGGACTTTTTACTTCTGGTTTTACAAACCTAGGTTCTCCAAATGTTACATTTGCCATAATGTTATTTATTACCTTTTATTTGAACTTTTTTATTTGAAATTAAAGTAAGATTTTCTTCCGTCGCAATAATTTCTACCTTTTCAGCAGTTTCTACAAACGTTTTTGCAATACTGTAATATTTATTGTCTATAGTAACATATAAATTCTTTGCACTTTTAATAATTGCAATAATATTATTTTTAAAAGATTAAAACATATTAGATTTTTCAGCGCTATTGACTTCCACAGTTTTTTTACTACTTTCTAAAAGTAAGTTTTCTTTGGAACTAAAAATTGTTAACTCTTCAGCATGCTGAGTAGATTCAATAGAGCCTCTAACGTACTTTTGATCAATAATTACTGTTTTATTATCTGCATTTTCTGTGAAATCTCCAGTAGCCCTTTGGTTAATATCTTTGCCTGCTGTTTGCGAAATATCTTTATTTGCAGAGTTAATCATATTCTCTCCTGCACTAACTGAAACATTTTTACCAGCAGTAATATTTACATCTTCTCCTGCGTTGATTGTGAAGTTTTTCGGAGCATTCACATCAATATTTCCTTGACCATCCATTTTCCAGGTGTTACCACTTGGATCCTCTATAAAAACACTTCCTTCGGCATCGTTCAAAATAATTTTTGTTCCTGAACGCGTATGGATCGCCTTTACATTATTTTCCCCATCTGCATAACCGCTGGATTGGCTTCCGTTATATTGTGTTCCCAAAACATAG
>CBFGNY010000184.1:0-8345 GCA_965650235.1 uncultured Flavobacterium sp.
ATATTGTACAAAAAGCATCAGAATGCTTTCTAAGAAGTTTGCCATGGGCAGAAACAATTCAATCGCCACGTTCGATTGGTTTTGCTACAAAAGGTCTGTATCTGTACAATTCTGTGATTCCTAATTTATATGTTTCGGCAATTATCAATAAACTGAATGCAAAACTGGTTTCAAATTATGAAATTCATGCTACTAAAGACTGGAAATGGTTTGAAAATTATCTAACATATGGAAATGGTATCCTGCCAGAATCTATGCTGTATGCTTATCTGGTAACCAACAAACCTATTTACAAAAAAATTGCAATGGAATCGCTTGATTTCCTTCTTTCAAAAATGTTTACTAAAAAAGGGTTCAGGGTAATTTCAAACAATGGATGGTATCATAAAGGCGAAGAGCCAAAAGAATATGGAGAACAGCCAATAGACGTTTCGTACATCATTCAGACTTTGAATGCGTTTTATAATACGTTTAAAAATCCGGTATATAAAGAACACATGAAGACTGCTTTTAATTGGTTTTTAGGTAAAAATCATTTGAATCAGATAATGTATAATCCTGTTAGCGGGGGCGGTTATGATGGTCTTGAAAAAGAAAATGTAAACCTGAACCAGGGGGCAGAATCAACAGTTTGTTACTTAACTGCCAGATTGATTATGGAAAATTTTAAGGAGGCCGAATGCAAGGTAATTGACCTCATTAAAACAAAAGCAGATTTGATTATCAATTCTTAAAGTGCTTACCAATTTAAAGAAAATCCCTTTTTAACGAAAGGGATTTTTTTATGAAAGCCTTCCTAACGTAGAAAAATATACTTTATTGCATTAATCCCAATGTAAATTATATAAAGATGTGTTAAAGTTCTGTAAGCTTTTTTTTGTATTGCTAAGCTAACTTTAAAGTAGCAAATAAACCATTGATATTGAATCAGGTTTAAAAGCTAAGTAACTAAAAACTAGCTATTTTGATCCTAAACTTAAAAAATACTTTCGAAGACATCGGAAATGCAACGGTATTTGCAGGCCGCTTTTTTAAAGAGGTCTTTATACCTCCTTATGAAACCAGACAGTTTCTAAAACAATGTTATGTGATGGGTTACAAGTCCTTGCCGTTGGTAGCGATAACCGGTTTTATTATGGGTTTAGTGCTTACTTTACAGTCAAGACCCACTTTAGTAAAATTTGGCGCCGAATCATGGCTGCCTGGAATGGTTGCACTTTCATTAATTCGTGAAATTGCCCCGGTCATTACCGCTTTGATTTGTGCCGGAAAAATATCTTCGGGAATTGGTGCCGAATTAGGTTCGATGAAAGTAACCGAACAAATTGACGCCATGGAAGTTTCGGCCGTTAATCCTTATAATTATTTAGTTGTTACGCGAATTTTAGCAACCACTTTAATGGTTCCGGTCCTTGTGATTTTTGCTGACGCCATCGGTATTTTAGGAGGGTATTTTGGTATCAATATTCATGGCGATGTCAGTTTTTACAGATACATAACCAAAATTTTCCAGTCATTGGAATTTCTGGACTTGATTCCGGCTACTATAAAAACTTTTTTCTTCGGTTTTTTCATTGGAATGATTGGATGTTATAAAGGATTTAATGCTTCCAGCGGAACAGAAAGTGTTGGAAAGGCTGCAAATTCTGCAGTTGTAACGGCATCACTTACTATTTTCATTATTGATATGCTGGCCGTTCAGATAACCGATTTATTTTTTTAAAATGATAAAAGAAAAAGAAAATACAGAACCTGCCGAAATTGATAAAAAAGCGGTTATAATCGAAATCAAAGATTTACATAAAACTTTTGGTAAAGATAATCACGTTTTAAAAGGAGTGAATTTTACAGTAAATAAAGGCGAAAACTTAGTGGTTTTAGGCCGTTCCGGTTCCGGTAAATCAGTAACAATTAAATGCATTGTCGGACTGATAACGCCTGACAAGGGAGAAATAAATGTTTTTGATGAAAATGTACTGGAGCTGAATAAAACGGAACTCAATGAAATGAGATCCAGAATTGGTTTTTTATTCCAGAGCGGTGCTTTGTACGACTCTATGTCTGTAAGGGAAAATTTAGCTTTTACATTAAGAAAACAAAAGAGGGACCTAAAGTCTGATGAAATTGAAAAAGAAGTATTAGAAGCACTTGATAATGTAGGATTAGGAGATGCGATTGATAAAATGCCTTCAGAATTATCAGGAGGAATGCGCAAAAGAATTGGGCTTGCACGTACTTTAATTTTAAAACCAGAAATTATTTTATATGATGAACCCACGACAGGTTTGGATACCATTACGTCAAGGGAAATAAGCGAATTAATTTTAGATATCAAACATCAGCGCAAAACGGCCGCAATCATAATTACACATGATATGGCCTGTGCAAAACTAACCGCTGACCGTATCATTGTTTTAAAAGAAGGCAAAATTCAGGCAGAAGGAACTTACGAAGAATTAGAAAAAAGTGAAGACGAATGGGTACGCTCATTCTTTGAATAAAAATAAAATCAAAAACAAAAAATCATGGATAAGCAATCTGGATATACTTGGAAATTAGGAATGTTTGTAACAATAGGTTTACTGCTTTTTGTCCTGGCAGTCTATTTTATTGGAAAACAGAAAAATCTTTTTGGGGCTACATTCCGCATTACATCAAGCTTTAAAACTGTAAGCGGCCTGGAGGTTGGTAACAACGTACGATTTTCCGGAATCAACATTGGTACTATAGATGAAATTCAGCTTGTTAATGATTCTACAGTGGTAGTAGGAATGGTCATTAAAGATGATGTTCGTGAATTTATTAAAACTGATGCAAGGGCAAGCATAGGTTCTGACGGACTGATGGGCGACAAAGTACTCACGATTAACCCAGGCACAAAATCACAAACTGTAATTGATAATAATGGACAAATTGCATCAGTAAGCGGTATTGAAATGAATGACATTATGAAAAGTGTCAAAAAAAGTATGGATAATGTAAGTGTGATTTCAGAAGAGCTCGCCATATTTAGTCACAGCATGAACAATGGTAATGGTGCTTTGGCCAGACTGGTACGTGATCCGGGAATGGCAGATGCTATGGACAAAACAATGGAAAATCTGGAAAAAGGAACCAAAGGCTTCAGTGAAAACATGGAAGCAGCCAAAAGCAATTTTCTTTTAAGAGGTTACTTTAAGAAAAAAGAGAAAGAGAAAGAAGAGAAAATAGAAGAAGCCAAAGAAAAAAAGGAAGAACAGCAGGAAAAGGCTGAAAAAGAAAAAGAAGAAAAGTTAAAAGAGGAAAAGAAAAAGGCTGAAGAAGATAAAAAAGCTGAGGAGGCTAAGAAAAAGAAATAGTTTAAATTGTCGTCTATGAACTCTAATTTCAAAGATATTGCCATAAAAACAGCAAAAGTTTCAGGAATAGTAATAGCATCTATTTTGCTATTACTATTTTTGATTCCGCTGCTTTTTCCCGGAACTGTTGCTTCTGAAGTCAAAAAAATTGCCAATGAAAGATTAGACAGCAAAGTGGAATTTTCAAAATCCAAATTCTCTTTCTTTACACATTTTCCTTCACTCACGGTTTCACTGGACGATTTATCCCTAACAGGCTCTGCCCCTTTTAAAAATGATACGTTACTAAAAGCTAAAGAGGTTGCTTTTGGAATTGATATAAAAAGATTATTATTCGATAATGAAGTAAAAATAAACAAACTATATGTTTCAAAAGCGGATATAAATATAATGGTCAACCAAAAAGGAGAAGCCAATTACAATATTTATATTGCTCCTGAGGATGTAAAAAAAGACACTAGTGCTGCTGACGAGGGAACAGCAATTCGTCTGGAGCGCATTGATTTTGAAGATTGCCATGTAAAATATAATGACCGCTCAGCTAAAATCCTGGTTGATGCAAAAGGTTTCAATTATGTAGGAAAAGGAAACTTAAGCGAAGATATTTTTGACCTGAATACCGATGCAAAGATTGATAATATTGACTTCTATTATGGCAAAACAGGATATCTTAGAAAAAAAGAATTACGTGCTGATCTAATAACACGAATCAATACAAATGCCCTTTCTTTTATTCTTCAGAAAAATGAGTTAAAAATAAATAAATTACCTTTAAAATTTACCGGTTTTTTTACCATTTTAAGGGACGGATATAAAATCAATATCAAGGCAGCATCAGAAAATACTACGGTAGAAGATTTGTTATCTGTAATGCCCCCGGAATATTTAACATGGCTTGAAGAAACTGAAATTTCAGGAAAAAGTGATCTTCTTTTTACATTTAAAGGGAATTATAATGTCTCTAAAAATCAAAAACCGGATTTGGCCTTTAATTTAAAAATTAATGAAGGAGCGATCAATTATCAAAATGCTCCTGCCCCACTAACGGATTTCCAAATGAATCTGAATGCCATTATGCCTTCTCTTGAAGTTGAAAAACTTTTAGTCAATTTAAGGACTTTCAAATTTAAAGTTGGCGAAAAAGATTATTTCAATGCTTATTTACGAAGCAGAGGACTTACCGAAATGGTTGTAGATGCGAGTGTAAAAGGCGCACTTGACCTTGCTACGCTTGATGCCGCTTTAGGATTGTATACTCTCGATTTAAAAGGAACCCTGAGAACTGATATTCAGGCAAAAGGAACTTTTAGTACTTCTAAAAAATTATTTCCAAAAACACGGGGCGGAATTGCATTGCACAATGGCTGGTTAAAATCCGATTCCTATCCAAATCCCATTACCAATATTACTTTTGTGGCAAATGTGCTTAACAAAGCCGGTACTTACAAAGATTTGATTATAGCTGTTGCTCCTGCTTCTTTTGTATTTGAAGGGAATCCGGTCTATGTAAATGCAGCACTTTCAGATTTTAGCGATTTGGCATACAACGCCAAAGTAAAAGGAGAACTGAATGTTGGAAATATTTACAAAGTCTTTTCTAAAAAAGGTTTGGATATTTCAGGTTATGCCAAAGCTGATCTTTCACTTAAGGGAAAACAAAGTTATGCCACCACAGGGCAATATGACAAACTAAACAATAAAGGAACTATTTTATTAAAAAACATCAAGGCGACATCAGAGCTTTTTCCGAAAGCCTTTTTTATCAAACAGGGAAACTTCAGGTTTCAAAATGAAAAAATGTGGTTTGAAAAATTTTATGCTTCTTATGGAAAATCTGATTTTGACGTTAACGGATATCTCCTGAATACGATCAATTATTTTCTGGAATCTAAAGGGACTTTAAAAGGTAATTTCAATATGAAATCCAAACTGATCAATGTTGATCAGTTTATGGCTTTGGAAAAAGGTGAAAATACAGACCGTAAATTAGAAGTTGAGTACGCCAAAGAAGATAATCCAAAAATGAGCGGTGTGGTTATTATCCCTAAAAACTTGGATGTTAGCCTTACTGCAAATGCAGATAAGGTTGAATATAACGGACTTGTTTTTAATCAGCTTGACGGAAAAACAGGTGTTTCTAACGGTAATTTTTATCTGGACAATGCTGTATTTAACATTATTGACTGTGCCTTGATAATCGATGCTTCATACAAAGATGAAACTCCTACATCTGCTCGTTTTGACGCTCATTTTCGTGCCAAAGATTTTAATGTACAAAGAGCGTATAAAGAAATTCCGATGTTTCATGATATGGTTACTGCTGCAGAAAATGCATATGGAATTATTTCTGTAGATTATAAAATAAAAGGTGATCTGGATGGCAATATGAGTCCAATCTACGCATCTCTTGAAGGTGAAGGAACCCTGAATTTACGTGATGTAAAAGTTAAGGGGCTTAAATTACTTGACGGAATAAGTTCTAAAACAGGTCAGGATCGTTTAAATAATCCAGATATGAAAGGTATTGAAATCAAATCTAAAATTGATAATAACCTAATACATATTGACCCTTTTACTTTTAGTGTTGCCAGTTTTAGACCCACTATAAAAGGAACTACCAGTTTTAACGGATTATTAGATTTAAGAATGCGATTAGGACTTCCTCCATTTGGAATTGTTGGTTTTCCAATTACAATTACAGGGACTCATGAAGATCCAAAAATAAAAGTATTCAGTAAAACCGGAAAAGAAATAGTCGATGCTGTTTACAACGAAAAAAGCAATAAAGTAGTTCGAAAAGAAAGAGTTAAGGAAAAATAATTAAGAAATATTGAAATCCTCCTTAAATCAGAACAATATTTAAAAGATAAAAACAGAACAACACAACCTACAAAACCATTATAAAAATGAAATTACGCTCAACAGAAAGTTTCTGGCCCCTAAAACATGCGATGGAAATTAGTTATCCATCAATTGAATCTGATATTGAAACTGATATTTTAATTATTGGAGGCGGAATTACAGGAGCGTTAATAGCTTATAAACTTATTAATGAAGGAAAAAAAGTAATACTGGTCGACCGTCGCGATATTGGCAATGGAAGCACTGCTGCAAGTACTGCCCTTTTGCAATATGAAATTGATTTATCTTTACATGACTTAATAAGTTTAAGAGGTTTAGACTGTGCCGTTGATAGCTATAGAAATGGGAAAAAAGCCATTTTTGATTTGAGGAAAATTATTGACGATATAAAAAGCGACTGCCAGTTTGAATTTAAAAAGAGCATTTATTTCTGCTCGTTAAAAAAAGATGTTCCATTTTTGAAAGATGAATTCAATACACGAAAAGAACATGGCTTTGATGTAAACTGGTTAGAAAAATGGGACTTAGAAAAATTTGGATTAAATGCCCTTGCAGCCATAGAATCTAAAACGGCTGCAGTCATGGACCCATACAGGCTTGCACAGGATTTATTGATCTATTGCCAAAAGAAAGGAATGCAGATTTTAGATCGTACCAATATTGCTTCAACTAAAAAACAAAAAGGAAAACTAATCGCCTACACTGAAAATAATTACAGCATCACAGCAAATCACATAATACATTGCAGCGGTTATGAAAGTATCGAAACACTTACAGAAAAAATCGTTAATTTAAAAAGCACCTATGTCATTGCATCTGAGAGTATTCCTGAATTATCCAATACCTTTAAAAATGCTGTTTTCTGGGATACCTCTAAACCCTATTTGTATTTCAGGGCAACATCTGACAATAGAATCATTATGGGTGGTGGTGATGAAGATTTTAAAGATCCCAAACGCAGGGATAAATTACTTCCTAAAAAAGAACGATTTCTTTTAAACATTTTTAAAAGAAAATTTCCAAAAACTGATTTTAAAATAGACTATTCCTGGGCAGGTACTTTTGGCGAAACCAAAGATGCTCTGCCTTACTTTGGAAAACCAGATCCTGACAGGAACGAACATTATATTTTGGGATTTGGCGGAAACGGAATTACTTTTAGCGTTATCGGTATGAACTCTATTTTAGATTCTATCAATAATAAAAAACACCCGGATTTAGAATATTATAAATTTGGAAGATAAATATTAAGATCCTAATGCTTAATAACTTTATTAAACATTAGGATCTTAAATGAGTTTATTTTTATCACTATTTATAAAATTATAAATTCATTTATTTAGTAATAGCCCTTAAAATTTCACGTACCTGAAGGGTATCGCTTGTGAAATATCTGGCTATTGTTTTTCCTTTACCAACTTTTATGGTATAAGAATCATCCGGAACTTCCTGGAACATGAATTCATCTGTCCAGTCGTCTCCTATCGTAACAATAAAATCATAATTATAATCTGTAATAAGTCGTGCGGCGGCACGTCCTTTATTGACATTACTGCTTTTTACTTCAAGTACTTTATTTCCTTCCAATACCGAAAGTGAATTATTAGCGAGAAGTCTGGTAAGAACATGCTTAAGTTCCATTATTCTTATATTAGCCAAATCTACATCTGCCGTTCTGTAATGCCATGCCAGAGAGAACTCTTTTTCTTCGATAAAAGTTCCTGGTGTGCTATCTGTAAAAGTTTCCAGGACTGGCCTGACATTTTCTTTCCAATCCCCTTTAAGACTTTCAAGACTAACCCAATCCATTTCTTTTTTTCTCAGCCATACTCCATGGTCAGTAATAAGGGTATAGTTCTTATGCCCAAACCAATGTTCAAGCGTTTTTCTGTCACGACCACTAATGATTACAACTTCTGTATTTTCTTTTTCCGCAATTCCATCAAGTAAATTATATATTTCCTGATCAGGCATGGCTTCGTTTGGGATATTTTTAAATCCTACTAATGTTCCGTCATAATCAAGCAGGAATAATCTTTTATTTGCATTCTTATACTTTAGTGACATTTCCTGTATTATATCAGTGTCAATTTTTTTCGTAATAGCAAGCGGTAAAGGGATTTTAGTAGCATAAAGGGATTTTAA
>CBFGNY010000185.1:0-8338 GCA_965650235.1 uncultured Flavobacterium sp.
CCCTTGTATTCTTGCAGGAAATTATCCATCTATTTATTATGATTATATTTCAATGCTTCTGATTCGATTTCCTGGATTGTTTTCTTTTTCCCTTTAGAGATCCATTCTAAAAGTTCTTCTTCAAAAAAGTACAGCTTTTTACCATATTTATAGCACGGAATTTTTCTTTGCCTTACAAGAGCGTAAATTGTAGGCTTTGCTTTCCCTATTAACCGGCTGGCCTCTTCAATGCCAATAGGAATACTTTTTTCTTTAGACTCAAATACCTGTACATTCTGAATCATAAGTTTAATCTCGGCAATTTCTTTCACTAAGTGTGCTACTGCTTTGGGCAGGTTTTCAAAAGAGATTTCATTTATATCCATAGCCATCGTTTTTAATAATTATGGTGCAAATGAAAAAAGTGTTTCTGCTGTGTCCTTCTTCACAACAAAAACACTTGAAAAACACAGTGCTTTATGAGTATTGGCAATTAAAAATCTGTAAAATCTTCTATTATCTTTATAAGCCCTTTCTGTTCATCATCTTTCAGATGCGTTTTAATACTTTTGACTTCAACATCTTTTAAAGCGTCAGCAAAAGTCAGTTTTAAAAACTGTGCGGCTCTGTCCTGTCTGCTGACTTTAAAACAATTCCAGATATTCCAGCCGAAATGATACAGATCGAGATTGGACAGATCCTTTACTTTTACCGGTCTAATCTTCTCGAAATTTATTCCTTCAGCATATATGATTATATTCTTGCCTAATTGTTTCAGATCATCATCCGACGCATAAAGCGCGAACTCCTGTTGCGAATAACGGATGGCAGCATCAATTCTGGCCTGTTTTTGATTTTTGACTGCATTTTGCCGTTCCTCCCTTATCTGTTCAATATCTCTGGCTGCATTTTTATTCTCAGATAATGCGGGTTTAATTAAAACATCCTGCCGCACCTCTTCTATTTTTTCAAGGTCTTCACCTGGAATCCGGCTTTCAGGCGATTCATTTTTTTTTGCCCTCAAAAAACGATTCAGTAATCTCTCAGCCAAATCGTTAAGAAATAAACTTAGAATTGCAAACATTAAAATTCCAAATCCAGTGCTGATCCAGAAAAAAACACCGGCTGTATATTCATCAGCACCTTTTTCCAGCAGCACCAGTCTTCCGATTATGCCGACAAAGACGCAGACTAAAAAAACAGACAGGTAAA
Organism: uncultured Flavobacterium sp.; assembly: GCA_965650235.1. Classification (GTDB taxonomy): domain Bacteria; phylum Bacteroidota; class Bacteroidia; order Flavobacteriales; family Flavobacteriaceae; genus Flavobacterium. Next base: position 1,192 of record CBFGNY010000185.1, read on the forward strand.
CTGTGATATATTCAAAGTATTTAATTTTCATTGCGCTTATTTCTTTAAAAATTCCAATTGTATTGCCTGCGAAGCTCTGTTTTTCTTCTCATCTATTACTTTGGCGTAGATTTCAGTAGTTTTTACGTTGGTATGCCCTAGCATTTTGCTTACCGTATAGATGTCTGTCCCGCTCGACAGCTGCAGTGTTGCAAATGTATGGCGGAAGCAGTGGAAAGTAATGTTTTTTCTAATGCCTGCCGATTCAACCCATTTTTTCAGAGGGCGTGAAATCCACGACGGGTCCGGCAGATCCTCAAAAACAAACTGCCCGGGAAGCCTCGGTTCTCCGCAGAGATCTAAAGCTTGCTGGGAAATAGGCATGTATTCGACACCCTTTGTCTTTTTCTGCGTGAAATGCAGCTTAGCCCTGCCGTCTTCCAAACTGATCTCTTTCCAGCGGAGCTTCTGAATGTCGGAATGCCTCAGACCTGTGAGCGCTGAGAAAAGCGCCGCTCTTTTAAGGACGTCTTTTTCGCAGGGAGTTTCGGCCAATGCATTCAATTCTTCAATAGTCAGATATTCACGTCTTGAATCTTCCTCGGGAATACCCTTTATTTTTGAAGATAAATCAACGTTTAAATATCCATCAATAAAGGCCTGTTTCAAAGCTGCTTTAAATATGGAAAAATACGTTCCCGCAGTGTTGCGGGAAATGGTTCCTTTTTTGCCTCCCCCGCGCGGAGCTGATAATAAAAACAGTTTAAAATCTTCCGCCATTCTGCTGTCAATCTGGGAAAATATTAAGCTGCCTTTGGAATAGCTTTTTAAAAATTCTCTGCTCCGCTGCCAAGTGATCTGAATGGATTTTGAACTTTGGGCGTGCCTTTTAGCCGCCGTAGCAGCAATGTATTTAATAAAATCCTCTTTTGCTTTTTCTTTCTGTTCAGCTAATAGGCTCTCAGCATCACTGTACAGATCTGTATTATCGTATTCTTTCTGCCGGATATTACGCACTGCGTCAGCATAGAGCATTATCTCACGGTCGCTTTCGCTTCTGCAGATTATTATTCCGTTATCGCTGCGTCTGGGTTTATACGATTTTATACCCTCTGCATCTGTGCGGGCAGCTCTTTTCTTGTCCCACTCCACTGTTGTTACGGATCTGTTTAAATATTCACGGATTCTCTGGGGCGCTTTCTTTCCGGAAACCTCTACAGGATAGCTTTCTATATAAACATACCATTCTTTTCGGTCTTCTGCTTTCCGCAGACGCACAGTCACCTTGGTCTTTGCTAATTGCTTCATATAAAATCATTTCCGTTATACAAGTTATCAATTTCTGCTTTTGGAGCATATACATGCTTTCCGATCTGTCTGGTTGGTATTGAATATTTCCTGATATGATTGTAGACTGAACCTTCTGATATTTGAAATCTCTGAGCTATTTCACCGATGGAATAGCAGTCTTCTTTTTCAAGGCTGTATAATTTTTTCTTCGGTGCACTTTCAGCCTGCGGCAGGCTGCGGGCAGGGCCATACATCTCTTCCATGACTCTACGGTCTATCCTTACAAGGCGGGTTCCCAGATTAACTGACGGAATTTTCCTCTGGCCGACAAGCCTATAAAGGGTCCTTTTGGCAACACCAAAAAGCATACCAGCTTCCGGAACAGAAATAAATGCCCTGTCCTCAGGTATTTTATCTGCCAGCGCTTTGAGCTCCGCTTCATTTTTAAGGCGCAGTATCTTGAGTTTGTATGCTTTTTTACTGCATAAATGTGAGCAGTAAACAGAAGCCACAGTTTTAGGCAGAAAATCATCCCCGCAGTTAAGACATTGCTTATTTATTCTTTTTATCATCTTTGTCTCCTCGTTAAGGTACCATAAGTAGACATAAGTGCCACTTTGTCTCCTTTTAAGTGCCGGTACAAATATGGTACAAATATATGACAAAAAATGATTAAAAAACAGCAGAAACGAAAAAGAATAAAAAAGAAAAACCGCTGTAAACATTTCGTTTACAGCGGTTTAACACTTATTATTAACTGATGTTAATCAGTAATTATTTGACTTCTTCGAATTCAACGTCTTCAACATTGTCTCCAGATTGCTCTTGTTGTGGAGCAGCTTGTTGACCTGCTTGATCACCACCTTGAGCGTACATTGCTTCTGTAGCTGTTTTCCAGGCTGCATTTACATTGTCTAATCCTTTTTGGATTGCATCAAGATCCTGAGACTGGTGAGCCATTCTCAATTCAGTTAAAGCATATTCGATAGCTGTTTTGTGTTCGTCTGTTATTTTATCTCCCAATTCTTTCAATTGACTTTCAGTTTGGAAAATAGTACTATCAGCTTCGTTCAATTTCTCAGCTCTTTCTTTTGCAATTCTGTCAGCATCAGCGTTAGCTTCAGCATCTTTTTTCATTTTTTCGATTTCTTCAGCTGTTAATCCCGAAGAAGCTTCGATACGGATATCGTGAGATTTTCCTGTTCCTTTATCAGTTGCAGAAACTTTGATGATACCATTCGCATCGATATCAAAAGTTACCTCGATTTGAGGAACTCCTCTTGGTGCTGGTGGAATACCATCTAAGTGGAAACGACCGATAGTTTTGTTATCAGCAGCCATAGCTCTTTCACCTTGCAATACATGAATTTCAACAGATGGTTGAGAATCAGCAGCAGTAGAGAATACTTGAGATTTTTTAGTTGGAATAGTTGTGTTAGACTCAATTAATTTAGTCAAAACACCACCCATAGTTTCGATACCTAAAGAAAGAGGCGTTACGTCAAGTAACAATACATCTTTTACATCTCCAGATAAAACTCCACCTTGAATAGCAGCTCCAATAGCAACAACCTCATCAGGGTTAACACCTTTAGATGCTTTTTTACCAAAGAATTTTTCAACTTCGTCAGCGATTCTTGGCATACGAGTAGAACCTCCAACAAGGATTACTTCGTCGATATCAGATGTAGATAAACCTGCATCTTTTAATGCTTTAGCAACTGGCTCCATAGAACGTTTTACTAAAGTATCAGATAATTGCTCAAATTTAGCTCTAGACAATTTTTTTACTAAGTGTTTTGGTCCAGAAGCAGTAGCAGTTACGTAAGGTAAGTTAATTTCAGTTTCAGCAGAAGATGACAATTCAATCTTAGCTTTCTCTGCAGCTTCTTTCAAACGTTGTAATGACATTGGATCTAAACGTAAATCAATACCTTCTTCAGATTTGAATTCGTCAGCTAACCAGTCAATAATAACCTGGTCAAAATCATCACCACCTAAGTGAGTATCTCCGTTTGTAGACAATACTTCAAATACACCGTCTCCTAATTCAAGAACAGAGATATCAAAAGTACCTCCACCTAAATCGTAAACAGCAATTTTTTGATCAGTTCCTTTTTTATCTAATCCGTATGCAAGTGCCGCAGCAGTTGGCTAGTTGATGATACGCATAACTTTAAGACCAGCAATTTCACCAGCTTCTTTAGTAGCCTGACGTTGTGCATCGTTAAAGTAAGCAGGAACAGTAATAACCGCTTCAGTTACAGTTTGACCTAAATAGTCTTCAGCAGTTTTTTTCATTTTTTGAAGTGTCATTGCTGACAATTCCTGAGCAGTGTATAAACGACCGTCAATATCCACACGTGGCGTATTGTTGTCACCTTTTACAACACTGTAAGGAACTCTTTTTGCCTCTTCCTGAGTTTCAGCAAAAGTGTGTCCCATAAAACGTTTAATAGAAGCAATCGTTTTTGTAGGATTCGTTACTGCTTGTCTTTTTGCAGGATCACCCACTTTAATTTCGCCACCTTCAACAAAAGCGATGATAGATGGAGTTGTTCTTTTTCCTTCTGCGTTAGGAATAACAACTGCTTCGTTACCTTCCATTACAGAAACACAAGAGTTCGTCGTACCTAAGTCAATTCCGATTATTTTACCCATTTTTTATATATTTAATTTTGATATACATTTTATAACTCAGGTGGCATAAGTCAATCTTTGTGCCAAGATAAAAAACCAAAGTAAATTGTCAGTTTTAACATTGGTACAACAAAATTCTTCTGACAACATGACATTTTTAAATCTGACAGCAATGGCATATCAATAGTTTGCGTGTCATTATTAGGAGCTGTTTCCTGCTATACATTGCAATCTTTTGTGGCGAACACCGCCACAAAAGGATTTCCATTTCTATCAGGGCTAGGGTTTTAGTTTTCATCAGAAAACTTACATTCAAATAATGTCAAGATTTAATTATCTTCGTCAAAAAAACTATGGAAGAAAAATACCCTTTAATGTTAGAAAGAATTCAATCGACGCTAATCGACTCCGTTTTAATTATAGCCTGCATGATCATTTTTTCTGATATTTTATCCAATTTCAAAAACGTTCCCATTTGGCTAAGAGCTGTTTTACTAATATCTCTTTTTTTATACGAGCCAATTGCTACAACTTTTGGGGGAACAATCGGTAATAACATTAAAGGAATCAGAATCCGAAAAATTGCAGATGAAGTTCAATCAATTAATATCTTTCAAGCTATAATTCGCTATTTTTTCAAACTTCTTTTGGGTTGGCTTTCTTTTATTTCTATTTTTTCAAACAACAAACAAAGAGCTATTCACGATATATTTAGTGGAACAGTAATGATAAAAATAAAATAAAAAAAAGACTAAAATTAAGAACTGTGAATCAACAATTAGAAAACCAATTCAACGAATTTGATAAACCATTAATCATCCGAAGAAAACTATTGCCGTGGTGGATTAAAACTTTTTGTTGGCTTTTTATGATTATGGCAGTATGTGCAATTGGAACATTACCTTTTAATTTATTTATACCGCATGTAGATTTATCATTTTATGGTTTTGAAAGCAATACCGCTTTTTCAGTAACAGGAATCTTTATAATTACTATTATGTTATTTAAGGGTTTTGCCGCTTATTTACTTTGGTTTGAAAAAGAAAATGCAATATCAATTGGTAAAATAGATGCTATTTTAGGAATTGTGATTTGTATAGTTTCTATGTTTGCCATTCCATTTATTTCTGAAAATTCTCATTTTAATTTTAGATTGGAAATTTTATTATTAGTTCCATATTATCTAAAACTAAACAAAATAGAATACGAATGGGATAATCAGGAAAGTTTATAAAATATGTCAACTAGTAAAATTCATTACATTTCAGGTCTAACAATTACCATCTTCACAGGACTACATTTATTCAATCACATTTGCAGTATTTTTGGTGCCGATACACACATTGTATTGATGAACACTTTACGAATTTTCTATCGCAATTTGTTTGCTGAAAGCATTCTGTTAGCCGCTGTTTTTGCACAAATCGTTTCCGGTTTAAAACTTTTCAAAACTAATAGAAAAGCTGCAATCTCAAATTTTGATAAACTTCACGTTTGGACAGGACTTTACCTTGCCTTTTTTTTAATCATTCATTTGAGTGCTGTTTTAAGCGGGAGATATTATTTGCATCTGAATACTAATTTCTATTTTGGAGTAGCAGGACTAAATACATTTTCTTTCAGCTTATTTTTTATTCCCTATTACGGGCTCGCAATCTTTTCTTTCTTTGGACATATTGCAGCTGTTCACAACAAAAAAATGAAGCAAACGGTTTTAAATCTGACTCCGGTTCAACAATCAAAAATTATTTTGATTTTCGGTTTTTTTATGACATTATCAATATTTTTCGGGCTTACAAACCATTTCAAAGGCGTAAAAATTCCGAACGAATATAAAGTTTTAATTGAAAAGCAATAAAAACAAATGTATCAGTTCAAAAAAGCTGAAATGAACTTACTTTCTAATTTTCTGATAAGCCATTTGTTTTTTATTCGTAATTTCGATTTCTCAATTTATCTAAAAATACAATAAAAAAAATGGCATCATTTATAAAAGAAATATCCTTCCGTTGGTCAGATCTTGACCCTAATTTTCACGTTCGTCACAGTGCTTATTATGATTTTGGCGCACAGCATCGTATTGAAATCCTTGAAGAACTTGGCCTAACTTTAAGAGTCATGCAAACGCAGGGATTTGGTCCGGTTTTGTTTAGGGAAGAATGTGTTTTCAGAAAAGAATTAAAACTCTCGGATAAAATATTCATCCACACCAAAACCTCCAAAATGAAAGCAGATGCTTCACGTTGGTCCATCATTCACGAATTCCGCAGAGAAGACGATACACTTTGTGCGACGATTACCGTTGATGGTGCCTGGATGGATACCAAACTTAGAAAATTAGCTTCTCCAACTCCGGAAATTGCGATTGAAGCTTTAAGTATTTTTCCTAAAAGTGATGATTTCGTTGGACTTTAAAAAATTAATTTACTTATAAATCAAAAGACCGCTACATATTAAATGCAGCGGTCTTTTTTCGAATTATGTATAGCTTTATTTTATTCTGCAATTATTTTAAAATTGCTGTTTAAATTTTCTCCTGAGACATTTAATATATAAAGTCCTGCAATTTTTTTATTCGCAATATTTAAACTAAAAGTCCCATTTCCGTCAGATTCAATTTTTTCTTTCAGAATAATTCTTCCTGTTACGTCAGTTAAAATAGCCGTAACAGAAGACAAATTACTGTCTGGAATATTGACGAAAATTTTATCTTTTACCGGATTAGGATATACCGATACATTGTTCTGATTTTGATTGAATTTTTGATTACTCAATTTTGCTTCATTAAATAAAGCCATCACCTCAGGTGCTGTTAATGCATAATTGAACATTTTAAGTTCATCAACTGCTCCTTTGTAAGGTGCGGGAGTATTGGTAGTTGCCTTAAATTCAAGTGCTCCGATGTTGCCTATTACAAAATCGCTTTCTTCCCCAATTCCTGTAACAGCCGTTTCATCAAGTTCTTTTGAAAAAACACCATCTGTGTATATTCTTATTTTATGTGCAACAACATCTCTCATAATAACCAGATTAACCCAATTTCCTGTAAAAAACGGAGCTGCAGCTGTGCTCACTTCTTTTTTATTTTTATCATCATCTATTGCAAAACGCAAAGAACCTTCTTTAACTTCAACATTAAAGCGTTTGCCAGTGGCTCCGGTTGTGGCATTTCTAGAAATTGATCCTTTACACAACACATAAATACTGGTTTTTGAAGAACTCGGCGGTAATAGAGCAG
>CBFGNY010000186.1:0-8333 GCA_965650235.1 uncultured Flavobacterium sp.
GTTTTTTGTTTTTGAATTAAAAAGATTTTACCTTTTTAGATCTTACTGCAAATTAAGAATTTTATAAATATTAATTTGCCTTATTTGAAGCTTTTTTTATATTTTTTTTGTGTACCCTAAAATCTTTAAAACATCGTCTGAAGTTTGTTGTTCTGAGAAAACCTCTGTTGCTAAAATTCCATTTTCGTCACGATCAATCAAAATATGTTTTGGCTGCGGAATCAAACAGTGGTGTAAACCTCCATAGCCTCCAATAGTTTCCTGATAGGCACCTGTATTAAAGAAACCAATGTATAATGGCTTCTCTTTATTGTATTTAGGTAAATAAATGGCATTCATATTTTGTTCTGAATTGTAATAGTCATCGCTATCGCAAGTCAAACCTCCTAATAAAACCCGTTCATATGTATCATTCCAACGGTTTACTGCAAGCATAATAAAACGTTTATTAATTGCCCATGTATCCGGTAAAGTGGTAATGAATGACGAATCAATCATATTCCATTTTTCTCTGTCGTTTTGTTGTTTTTGATATAAAATCTGATAGATAGCTCCACCGCTTTCCCCTACTGTGAATGATCCAAATTCTGTAAAAATGTTCGGAACATCAACTTCGGCTTCATCACATGCGATTTTGATTTGATTGATGATTTCATCAATCATATATTGGTAATCATATTCAAATGCAAGTGAGTTTTTAATAGGGAAACCACCTCCAATGTTTAATCCATCAAGACTTGGACATTCCTTTTTAAGTGCAATATATACTTTGATACATTTTACCAGCTCATTCCAGTAATATGCGGTGTCGTTTATTCCGGTATTAATGAAAAAGTGAAGCATTTTAAGCTCTAATTTATCATTTTCCTGAATTTGTTTTTTGTAAAAAGAAACAATGTTTTTGTATCCAATACCTAACCTTGAGGTATAAAACTCAAATTTTGGCTCTTCTTCTGCAGCAATACGGATTCCAATTTTGAATTTTCCTTTTATTTCACCCTGAAGCAAATCAAGTTCTTCGTAGTTATCAATAATCGGAATAGTATTTTTATGTCCGTTATTGATTAACCGTGCAATATTGGAAATGTATTCGTCTCTTTTAAATCCATTGCAAATAACATAAGTGCTCTTGTTGATTTTGCCATTTTCGAGTAAATTTTCAACAATATTAATGTCAAAAGCAGATGAAGTTTCAACGTGAATGTTGTTTTTGAAAGCTTCATTCATAATGTACTCAAAATGAGAGCTTTTTGTGCAATAACAATAGTAGTATTTTGCTTCGTATTTATTTTTTTCCATTGACTTTCTGAACCAGGCTTTTGCCTTATTGATGTTTTCAGAAATCTGTGGTAAGTAAGTGAATTTTAGTGGAGTACCGTATTGTTCAACCAATTTCATCAAATCGATATTGTGAAATTGTAAGTTGTCTTTGTTCAGTTTGAACTCTTCCTGAGGGAAATAATAGGTTTGATTAATTAGGTCAGAATATTTTGTATTCATTTAGCTTTCAATATTAGAATGTATTTTAAATTTAGTTAAACTTCTCTAAATCTTAAATTCAAACCCTGATATTGGCAAATACAATTTCCAGTTTTTCGTGTTCTGCCTTTGAACATAAAAATACGTCTAAACAAAACGGACTTTTACTATTGTAAAAACGGTTCAATATCCTTAATAAAGAACTATTGAGACGGTTTCTGTAAGAGCTGAAGTGTCTTTGTTTATTGTTTGTTTTCATTGTGGCAAATGTAAAAAATAATATATACCTAATGCAACGCTTTTTATTAAAAAAGTTTAAGATTTATAATCCTGAAACGCATCCAGAATCAATTTATTTTCAACAGATTGATTAATTTTTATTTTTCCGATGCCTTCAATTAATGCAAATTGAATTAAACCATACTCATTTTTTTTGTCGTGAATAAGCAATTCTAATATCGGATTTATGTCGCTTTCTTCAATTTGTACATCGTCATAAATGCTTTTTAGGGCAGTTTTTATTTCAGAATATTCATCAGTTGTAATTAAGTTTTTATGTAATGAAATATAACTTTCCAAAATCATTCCAATGGCAATTGCCTCACCATGTAATAAAGTTGTTTTAGTCTCGCTTTCCAGAAAGTAGCTTTCGATAGCATGACCTAAAGTATGACCAAAATTCAAAGCTTTACGGATGTTTTTCTCCGTTGGATCCTGAATTACAATATCGTTCTTAATTTCTACAGAGCGATAAATCAGTTCATCAAAATCTGCATAATCAATAGACTGCAAATTTAAAAACTGTCTCCAGTATGAAGCGTCGTAAATTAAACCGTGTTTTAGCATTTCGGCAAGACCAGAACGCATTTCGCTTTGTGGTAAAGTTTCCAGATACTGAGTATCAATCAAAACCATTTGCGGCACATTAATTACACCAATTTGGTTTTTAAGATTTCCTAAATCAACGCCGGTTTTTCCTCCAACAGAAGCATCTACCATAGACAATAAGGTAGTTGGAATATTGATAAAATCTACTCCACGCTTAAATGTAGAAGCCACAAAACCTCCTAAATCAGTAACAACGCCACCGCCAAGATTGATGATCAATGATTTTCTGTCAGCACCTAACTCGGTAAGTACATTCCATATTTGAATACAGGTTTCTATATTTTTGTTGGCCTCACCCGATTCGAATTCTATAATTTCGATAGTTAAATCGGTTTCTAATAAAGGTAAAAATTTAGGCAAACAATGCTCATTAGTTTTATCATCTACTATAATGAACACATTAGAGTATTTGGTTTCTTTTAAATGATTGTTTAAAGCTTCGTATGCATTTTGGTTAAAATGTACTAAATAATTATTTGCTTGAATAGATTGCATAATTCTTCGGTTAATTGAATCGGCAAAATAAGGCATTTTTCACTAAATAATATTCAAATACCGATTCTAATTTGTTTTAAAAATGAGTTTTATAATCATTAAAAATTTTGCGGCTTGACTTTTAAGCAATTTTAGTTTTTTTAAATTGTGAATTTCTTTTGTAACCTGAACTTAGTATTAACTCCAACGGTTGAAACCTGTTAGTTTATACTTACTTGGATGCTTTTTTAAATGTTTGTAAATAAGCAAAATGTTCCCTTTTAGTCCCGATTTAAGTGGAAATCCTTTTATGTCGGGGGTCGGCATAAAAGATTACTTCACTTAAACTTTTATTTTAATCGGTGTTCAGTGAACTTCGTTTGAAACGAAAAGCGGGACAATGTTTCCTGAAAGCACCTAATCTTTCCGCTCTAAAAAATTAATAATCGTATTCCAGGTTTATATAATAATTTTCGGACTGAGAGTTCATTGATTAGTTCCGAGTGACATATTAATGTTATGAATTTTTAAAAATATCTTCGTTTTGTTAAATAATATTCTAAACACTCTTTATCTTTGCCCAAAAAACTAAACTTAATGGAAAAAATATTCGATAACACTCAGGTTGCATTTTCGTTAAAAAGCGATACGGAACTTGACAGGGCTTATTTTCTTTTTAAAATGATTGACAGTGAGCCTTTGGTAAGAATAGGAACAGCTGTTACCAATTTTGCCCTAAAGGCAAATCTACCCGTTGAAGGATTAATCCGTGCAACCGTTTTTGATCATTTTTGTGGAGGTGTTAATGAGGACGACTGTATTACAGTTGTGGATAAAATGTTTACCAAAGGCGTTTCATCTGTTTTGGATTATTCTGTTGAAGGAAAAGAAGAAGAAGAGCAGTTTGATGCCGCACTAGAAATGACTTTAAAGACAATAGAATTCGCTAAGGAACGTCTGGCAATTCCTTTCGCAGTATTTAAGCCAACTGGTTTGGGGCGTTTTGAATTGTATGAAAAATTAGGAGAAAAACAAGTCTTAACTCCTGTAGAACAAGAAGAGTGGGAGAGAGTTATTGCCCGTTTTGATCATGTTTGTAGTGAAGCGCATAAAAAAGATGTAGCCCTATTGATCGATGGTGAGGAAAGCTGGATGCAGGATGCTGCCGATGATCTGGTTACTGATATGATGCGCAAATACAATAAAGAAAAGTCAATTGTTTTTAATACTTTGCAAATGTACCGTTGGGATCGTTTGGATTATTTGAAAAAACTCCATGAAACTGCCACAAAAGAAGGTTTTTTTATCGGAATGAAATTAGTTCGCGGTGCCTACATGGAAAAAGAAAACAAAAGAGCGGAAGAAAAAAATTATGTTTCACCAATTTGTGTTTCTAAAGAAGCAACAGACGTTAATTATGATGCAGCTGTCCTTTATATGTTAGAGCATTTGGAATCTATGTCAATTTTTGCAGGAACTCACAATGAATTGAGTTCATATAAACTGATGGAACTGATGGCACAAAAGGGAATTGCAAAAAATGATAACAGAATTTGGTTTGGACAATTATATGGAATGAGTGACAATATTAGTTACAACTTAGCCGAAAACGGATATAATGTTGCTAAATATTTACCTTTCGGACCTGTAAAAGATGTCATGCCATACCTGATTCGCCGTGCTGAAGAAAATACTTCGGTTGCCGGACAAACAAGTCGTGAATTGTCAATGATCAAAGCAGAACGTAAAAGAAGAAAAGGGAAATAATTCCTGAACAAATAATTTAAAAAGGCAGTTCACAAACGAACTGCCTTTAATATTTAAGAAAAAACAACTGTTTTATTGCTGTAAACCATTGTTTTTCTTTCTGCATGCAATTTTATTGCTCTTGCCAAAACTATTCTTTCCAAATCCCGACCTTTCATGATAAAATCTTCAACGGAGTGAATATGGGATACCCGCGCAATATCCTGTTCAATAATTGGGCCTTCGTCTAATTCTTCCGTCACATAATGACTCGTTGCGCCAATAATTTTTACCCCTCTTTTAAAAGCAGAATGGTATGGTTTAGCCCCAGGAAAAGCGGGTAAGAAAGAGTGGTGGATATTAATAATTTTATTCTCGTAAAGCGAAATCAAACCAGGGGTAATAATTTGCATATAACGCGCCAAAACGATAAAATTGATTTGAAATCTTTTTAGCAATTCAATTTGTTTTGCCTCACCTTCTTCCTTATTATCTTTTGTAAAAGGAACACAGTGAAACGGAATATCAAAACGTTCAGCAATAGAACGCAAATCATTGTGGTTACTTATAATTACCGGAATTTCAACATTTAATTCACCAGCACTGTAACGTCCTAAAATATCAAACAGACAGTGGTCGTACTTAGATACAAACAACGCCATTTTAGGTTTTTGCTCCTGATTATACAAGTCCCAGGACATATCAAAATCAGTTGCAATAGTTTGGCTAAAATCATCTTTAATAGCTTCGATACTGATGTTATGATTCGTTAAATCACATTCTAATCGCATAAAAAATACATTTTGTTCTGTATCCACATGCTGATCGATATAGGTAATATTCCCTTCTACTTTTGCAATAAAAGCTGTTACTGCAGCAATAATTCCTTTTTGATCCTTGCAGTGAATCAGAATAGTTATTTTTTGCATTATAATTTTATGGTTTAATCGGTTAAATGCTTATTTGTTATCCTGCATGGCAAAAACACTTTTTAATAGCGGAGTCGTTCTTTCACTAATATTGTTGCGGATCTCTTTTTCTTCTACGGCAATCATTTTAAAAACGCCTGCTAAAGCCTGATTTGTTGTGTAATCTGTCAAATCAGGATTTACTTTTTTTACTAGCGGAATTGTATTGTATTTCGTAATTATTTTTGTCCAGACAACATCGGCACCTACTTTTTCAAACGAACTTTTAATTACAGGGTTAAATTTTCCGTACAAAGCAGTTGTTGTACTTCCTTGTAAGTAGCTTGTTGCAGCGCTGTCATTCCCTAACAAAATATTTTTAGCATCGGTAAAAGACATGTTTTTAACAGCCGAAACAAATATAGGAGTTGCCTCTTTTACCGCATCTTCGGCCGCACGGTTCAGTACTTTTATTCCTTCATCAGCAAGGGAGCTAAGACCTATTTTTCTCAAAGTGGCATCCACCTTTTGGAGTTCAGCAGGCATCAGGATCTTTACGGCTTCATTTTTATAGAAGCCATCAACTGCTGTCAATTTACTTACTTGTTGTGTAATTCCTTTGTTCAAAGCTTCTTTTAAGCCCGAAGCAATATCAACACCACCAATTCCTGGAATTTGTGAAGATAATTGTGGTAACTGGTTTAACGTTTGTTGTACTTGGGCACATGAGTTAAGAGAAAATGCGACTGCTAAAAGTAAAATCTTTTTCATTTAAAATGGGGTTTTATAAGTTTCAAAAATACTACTTATTCAAAAACAAAGCCACAATTTTATTTCAGGAGCAGAAGATTTTGTTTCATAATTAACTTTTGTCCTGCTGTCCACTAAATTCCGCGCAGAAAAAGCGCGGGATATCGTTCCCATCAGGGCTATTCCAGAAGTATTAGTTTTTTTCAGTACCAAAAACAAAATGTAAACTAGACCATTCAAATCTTAATTTATAGATGAGTAACAAAAAAAAGCTACCCAAGATGGATAGCTTTCTTACAAACAATATTTTTTTATTAAAATGAACCACAAATATTTCCGGAAAAGGTTGCACCGGCTCCCGCAGAAACATCTGCTTTAACAGCAGATCCCGCAAGGGTTACAATGGTGTATGGAGGTGTAAATGCAGTGTTTTTTCCTGCTTTGTTCCCACTTATATTGGTAAAAACATTTCCTGATGTAACGGTTACGGCAGTAAGTCCGGTCATTAAATCAATAGGGTTTTTTACATTCTCAAAAACATTATTTTCTACTTTAATATTGGCTTCAAAACCGGCAGCAATACATTTATTACTAACAGTACTGTTGAAATAACAGTTTATGATATGTACTTTTCCAAATCGAACTCTTGGCATTCTTTCTTTGCAGCCAGAAGCCCACCAGCAACGTGCAAAAGTTATTCTTAATTTTCCACGATCTGCGGTGGCACCATCACTTGACCCAATTAAATTGGAGTATCTGTGATCATCGGAACCTCCTGAACCTCCAGCTCTTGGAGCTTTCAGATAGGTGAATTTTGTATACGAAACGGTTATATAATCAGACTTGTTTTTAATGTCAAAATTACCATCAACACCATCCCTGAATTCGCAGTGGTCAACCCATACATTTTGGCAATCATCAATAATGGCGTTATCCCAGCCATCAGTGTCGTATGCACCAGGTCCTTCGAAAATAAGATTTCTAATAATCAGGTTTTTACATCTTTTGATGTTGATTATACCAGAACCATCTTTAGTCTGGTTGGTAGAAACTAGTTTTGCACCACTGGTTCCGTAAATAGTTTTACCTGTCTGATCTTGTAATGATAATCTCGCAGTAATGGTAATCGTACCGGAAACTTTAATCACTTTTATAGCAGTATTTTCAATAGCCGACTTTAATTGTGCATAAGTGGTAACTGCAGTTTCTGCTGATGTGCCTCCTCCAGTTGTTCCTCCATTTTGTGATGCCCATCCCGGAACTTCAGAACAAACGCCTACTTTCGAAGTAGAAATTTGCTGGTTTGTACTTAAAGCTGCGCTCCCCGTATTTTGCTCAGTCACCTCTTCTGTGTTGCAGCTGGCAAATCCAAAAACAATTGTAAATAATAAAATGGCAAATTTGGTTTTAAATTTCATGATAGTTTTTATTTGGTTATACTAAATTTTATAGCAATACAAAGATGTTTATTAATTCCTACGTAAATATTGAACTTGTTCAATATTTTTGTAATTAATTTGAATATTTAATTTTTTTTACTTAATTAATTTAAGTATAATATAATTTTTATATTTTTGCGTAATCGATTACATTATTTAAATTGTCGCCTAAATGTTATGATTTTTAAATTTTTAAACAATTAAACATGTACGAAGCACTACGAAAGAATATAGAAAGAAAAATTGCCCTTACAGATGAAGAGTGGGGTTTTATACTTGATAAAACGGAGTTCATTAAATTAAAAAAGAATGAGTTTTTGCAAATCCAGAATTCTAATAATTCTTACGAAGGGTTTATTTTGAGTGGCGCTTTTAAAACTTATATCTTAAACGAGGACGGAACCGAAAGCGTAATTTTCTTTTCCTTTGAGAATGAATGGATGTGTGATCTGGAAAGCTTTTATTATCAAAAACTTACAAAATATAATATAAAAGCAATAGAGGACAGTGAAATATTAGTGATTAATAAATCAAATAAAACATTGTTATTTAAACAAGTACCAAAGCTTATTCAGTTTCATATCTTAATGGTTGAAAGAGCTAATATTGCCATACAGGAAAGGCTTTTAGACGTTTTGAACAAAACATC
>CBFGNY010000187.1:0-8306 GCA_965650235.1 uncultured Flavobacterium sp.
AGCGATTGCTATTTTTCTCATAAAAGTTTGAATTTAATGTTAATTACAAAGTTAATTTTAAATATTTTGATTAGTGTTAAAGATTTCTTTAAAAACTCTCAAATTTTTTATATAATACATGAAAACGACACTTTTTATAGTATAGTATTGCTTCATTTGAAAATCTTTTCTCTTTTTTAGATAAATAATTGAAAAACAGTAAAATGTAAAATGAGCATGTAAAATTGCCAGCGTATGTTTGTATTTTCCTTGAGTTAAAAATCTGACACCAGCAATTCCGTCAAGGATCATTCTAAAAAAAACGACAAAAAATAATCCCCTTTTAGGAAGATTCTTAACCATCATCAGTAATGAATTTCTAAAATTCAAATAAGTCTTTTTGGGATTTGACTGATCCAGAGTTG
The DNA here is from genome assembly GCA_965650235.1 of uncultured Flavobacterium sp. Classification (GTDB taxonomy): domain Bacteria; phylum Bacteroidota; class Bacteroidia; order Flavobacteriales; family Flavobacteriaceae; genus Flavobacterium. Next base: position 405 of record CBFGNY010000187.1, read on the forward strand.
CTCCGCCAACATGGTAAACAACCGACTTATGGCAATATTTGATAACATGGCCATCATTTTGTGCACGCCAGCATAAATCAATCTCTTCCTGATGTGCAAAAAAGGCTTCATCAAACCCTTCCAATTCATTATAAACGTTTTTTCTGATGAAAAAACAAGCTCCAGATGCCCAGAATATCTCGCAATTGTCATCATATTGACCATTGTCTTTTTCTATAGTATCAAAAATTCGGCCCCGACAAAATGGATAGCCAAATTTATCAATGAAACCTCCTGCGGCTCCGGCATATTCAAAATATTCCTTGTTTTTAAAGTCAAGAATTTTGGGCTGAATAATGGCAGTGTTTTTTTCGCTGTCAAAAGTTTCAATAATCGGCTTTAACCAATCTTCAGTTACTTCGATATCCGAATTAACTAAAGCGTAAATTTCGGCATCAACCTCTTTCAAAGCATCATTATAACCTTTTGCAAAACCATGGTTGTCTGTATTCCTTATAATTTTAACTGCTGGAAAATGCTGCTTTACAAAATTTACAGAATCGTCTGTAGAAGCATTATCTGCTACATATATAGTAGCATCTTGTGAAAATTGAATTACTGATGGTAAAAATTGCTCTAATAATTTTACTCCATTCCAATTTAAAATGACAACTGCAATTTTATCCAAAAGTACTCTCTTTATAATTTTAATAAATCTCTTTGTAATCCGGCAGCGACTTTAAAAACTCATATTTTTCGTTTTCAAAATCCATCTGACAATAAAAATGATTCAGACCGTTTGTGACTTTCAAAAATCGTGCCTGCATTGTCATGTTATAACGCGCAATCTGATCAAAAGTTGCCTGCGATATTTTTACTTCCGGGGCTTTGCATTCTACCAATATATGTATGGAACCATCAGAATTAAAAACAACAACATCATAGCGCTTTCGTAATCCATTGATCGTTAAAACTTTCTCTACGTTTATCAGCGATTTGGGGTATTTTTTTTCATTCATTAAATAATGAACTACATGTTGACGAACCCATTCTTCCGGGGTAAGAATGATAAATTTTTTTCTGATTTCATCAAAAATAGACACTTTATTTTCGCTATTTTTGAATCGGAAAGGATAGATTGGAAAATTTAATCGCTGCATTAAGCAAAAATATTAAAATAGTTTCAGGTTTCAAGTGTAAAGTTATTGAAACCAACTTGAAACTTGAAACATGAAACAAAGGATTTGAATGGACGAAGTTGTAAAAATTGTTAATGATATAAAAGCGGGAAATATAAAACCAATTTACTTTTTAATGGGTGAAGAGCCTTATTATATTGATAAATTATCTGAATATATTGAGCAGAATGTCCTTTCGGAAGAAGAAAAAGGATTCAATCAAACGGTTTTATATGGTAGAGATGTTTCTGTTGAAGATATTGTTTCAACAGCAAAACGTTATCCAATGATGGCGGATCGTCAGGTTGTTATTGTGAAGGAAGCACAGGATTTATCGCGAACTATTGATAAAATTGAATCCTACGTCAATAATCCAATGGAAACAACGGTTTTGGTTTTCTGCTATAAATACAAAACCCTTGATAAACGTAAAAAAGTTACCAAATTATTGGCACAGAACGGAATTGTCTACGAGAGTAAAAAACTATACGAAAATCAGGTTGGTGATTGGATTAAACGTGTTCTTGCCGGAAAAAAATATACAATTGATCCTAAAGCAAATGCCATGCTGGTGGAGTTTTTAGGTACAGATTTGAGTAAAATCAACAATGAGTTGGAGAAATTACAAATTATTTTACCGCAAGGAACCGTAATTACACCACAGCATATCGAAGAAAATATCGGTTTCAGTAAAGATTATAATGTTTTTGAACTTCGAAAAGCAATTGGTGAACGTAACCAGATAAAAGCATACAAAATTGCTGAGAATTTCGCTCATAATCCGAAAGAATATCCATTGGTGATGACGACAGGATTAGTATTTTCTTTTTTTATTCAGATATTAAAATACCATGGTTTAAAAGATAAAAATCCAAAAACGGCTGCTCCAATTTTAGGTGTTAATCCTTTTTTTATGAAAGACTATGATGTCGCTCTCAAAAATTATCCCATGAAAAAAGTCAGCCATATTGTAGGAACGCTACGCGATATAGATGTTAAAAGCAAAGGAGTAGGTGCAAATGCTTTGCCTCAATCAGATTTATTAAAAGAAATGCTGTATAAAATTTTTAATTAAGCCGTGAAAATTCACGATATTTGCATTTCTAAAAAAATACCACTTTAAATTAATTACACAATTATGGGAATGAATAAAAATACCGTTTTAGGATGGGCTACTTTTATAATGGTACTTATGGGATTGTTACTTATAGGACTTGGTGCTTTTAGATACAGAGATGTATCGGGCTGGGGTTTTGCAGCAACAGGAGTTGGTTTTCTAGCCAATGCCTGGGTTTTTAATGCTTTGAAAGGCAGAGTTTAATAAAATTCAATATCAATTGCAAAACTCAATATCAATATCAAATTTCAATAAATAATTAAAAAAATAATAATAAAAAATATAAAAAATGTCAGACGATAAGAAAGTAATTTTCTCAATGCAGAAATTGAGTAAAACCTATCAGGGAGCAGACAAACCAGTGCTTAAAAATATTTATTTGAGTTTCTTTTACGGAGCTAAAATTGGTATTCTGGGTTTAAATGGTTCAGGTAAATCATCTCTTTTAAAAATTATAGCAGGAGTTGATAAAAATTATCAGGGAGATGTGGTTTTTCAACCGGGATATACTGTTGGTTACTTGGAGCAGGAACCAATTTTGGATGATTCTAAAACAGTTTTAGAAATTGTTCAGGAAGGTGCTGCAGAAACAATGGCCGTTCTTAAAGAATATAATGATATCAATGATTTATTTGGTCTTGAAGAAAACTATTCCGATCCTGATAAAATGGACAAGTTGATGGATCGTCAGGCTGCTTTGCAAGATAAAATTGATGCTCTTGGAGCTTGGGAAATCGATACAAAACTGGAAATAGCAATGGACGCGTTACGCACACCGGATGGTGATACGCCAATTAAAAACCTTTCAGGAGGTGAGCGTCGTCGTGTAGCTCTATGTCGTTTGTTATTGCAACAGCCTGATGTATTGTTACTTGATGAGCCTACCAACCACTTGGATGCCGAATCAGTTCTTTGGTTAGAGCAGCACTTAGCACAATATGCCGGAACTGTAATTGCCGTAACTCACGATAGATACTTCTTGGATAATGTTGCTGGTTGGATTTTAGAGTTGGATAGAGGAGAAGGTATTCCATGGAAAGGAAATTACTCTTCCTGGTTAGATCAAAAATCAAGCAGAATGGCATTAGAAGAAAAAGTAGCTTCAAAGCGTCGTAAAAACCTAGAACGTGAGCTGGACTGGGTTCGTCAGGGAGCAAAAGGCCGTCAAACCAAACAAAAAGCACGTTTACAGAACTACGATAAATTATTAAACGAAGATCAAAAACAACTGGATGAAAATCTGGAAATCTATATCCCGAATGGTCCACGTTTAGGAACCAATGTTATCGAAGCTAAAAATGTAGCAAAAGCTTTTGGAGATAAATTATTATACGATAATTTAAATTTCACTTTACCACAAGCCGGAATTGTTGGAATCATCGGACCTAACGGTGCTGGTAAATCTACCATTTTCAAAATGATCATGGGCGAGCAAAAAACCGACAGTGGAGAATTTTCTGTTGGAGAAACCGTAAAAATCGCTTACGTAGATCAGGCGCATTCGAATATTGATCCAAATAAATCAATCTGGGAAAACTTTGCAGATGGTCAGGAATTGATTATGATGGGTGGAAAACAAGTTAATTCAAGAGCTTATTTATCACGTTTTAACTTTGGTGGAGGCGAACAAAACAAGAAAGTTTCAATGCTTTCTGGTGGAGAGCGTAACCGTTTACACCTGGCAATGACGTTGAAAGAAGAAGGAAACGTTTTGTTACTGGATGAGCCAACAAATGATTTGGACGTAAATACGCTTCGTGCACTTGAAGAAGGTTTGGAGAATTTCGCAGGTTGTGCCGTAGTGATTTCGCACGACAGATGGTTCTTAGACAGAATTTGTACACACATCCTGGCTTTTGAAGGTGATTCTGAAGTATACTATTTCGAAGGTGGTTTCTCTGACTACGAAGAAAATAAAAAGAAACGTTTAGGTGGTGATCTAACTCCAAAACGTTTGAAATACAAAAAATTGATTAGATAATTTTAAGTAATTTTCAAATTTTAAAATCCCAAATTCCAATTATAAAAGGTTGGAGTTTGGGATTTATTATTGGCTTTTGCGTATTTTTTGTCATTTCGACGAAGGAGAAATCACACTCGTAACTCCGCAATCTAAATCACCAATCCTCGTCGAATTGAAAAAATCTACAATGACAGGCTTGCCAGATTGGAATTTGGAATTTTTACTATTTGGAATTTAAAAATTTAGCCTTCAATTCAGCAGTTGGAATCATACAGCTTTGCTTTTTACCATACCATTTGTAACGATTTTTGGCAATATAATCGTAGATGTAATTTCGAAGTTTCTCAGGAAGAATTTTAAAAATAGAAACCAAGCTATAGATTCTACCTAATTCATCACCAATTTCCAAAACCGCCGAAGATTTATAATAATAAGCAACTCCTGGATTGTATAAAATGATGCTATCAATTTTACTACGATCTATACCAATATAATTGCAAATTTCAATTCCCAATTCCGATTGCAAAGCCACAAATCTAAAAACATCTTTTTTATCATGTTTGATAATAAACTGGACAGAGCTATCGCATAAATTGCAAACGCCATCGAACAGGATAATTTTTTTATTTTGTGCCGTCTTTGCGAGGAACGAAGCAATCTCACTATGTATTTCCATCTTGTTAGTCTTGCGAGGAACGAAGCAATCACATCCAGTTAATCCTCAATTTAGATATTACTCAATCATTATATTTTCTATTTCTTCAAATAAATCCTTCCAAGTTGGATTAATTGCACGAATTAATTCATTTTTAGCTTCTCTTGAAACAGCCTTTATTTGTTTTTCTCTTATAATTGCATCTCCAATAAATTGAAATTGTTCGTAATAAACTAAAATATTTACATTATATTTTGCTGAAAATGAAGTTGGATATTCTTCTCTTTATGTTCTAAAATTCTTTGTGGAAGATTCGAAGTTACACCAGTATAAACAACTGTTTGGTATTTATTAGTAATGATGTAAACAAATCCTGGTTTCATTTTCTTGTTTTTTATTTTGTCTTTGCGAGGAACGAAGCAATCACACTTTGATTGTCAACCAAAGATTTGCTCATATTAGTGGGATTGCTTCGTTCCTCGCAATGACTTTGATTGCCATATAAAATTACTTCTTTTTCACAGCTTCAACCAACTCCAATTCATCCAAACTAACTTTCGAAGTAAAAATCCCATAATTTACAGTCGCTTTATTTTTCTCAATCGAATCAATACTTCCAACAGATCTTCCATCCAGCATTCTCACTCGGTCACCAACTTTCAAAATTGGTTTTGGTTTTTCAATAACAGGTTTAAGTTTCTTCTCTTTTTTCTCTTTCCGAATTTCTTCAACTTGTACCGAAACTTCTGCAATAACTTCTTTTTTCTTTTCGATTATGGCTTTGGCCTCTTTTGGAGTTGCTTTTTTACGTTTTGAATTCTCAATTTCTATGATTTTCAAAAATTCGCCTATAAGATCTTTTTTGTTTTTATTATTGAAATATTTCTCAGCAATATCTTCAATTTTTTGACCAATGTAAATCGTCTTTTGGTTGCTGTCGTATAATTCCTGATAGCTTTCCAGTTTTTGCTTGATTTTTACATTGATGTTTTCCATCTTTTTGCTTTCTTCACGTGCTCGGGTTTCCTCTTCTTTAAGATTGATTGAAGTTTTTTCCAATTTCGAACGTTCTTTCTGGAGTGTTGCAATGGTTTTATCAAAACGTACTTTCCCGACTTCAATTTTCTTTTTGGCACGATTAATCAATCCAAACGGAATACCATTTTTCAAAGCAACCTCAAAAGTAAACGAACTTCCGGCCTGACCTAAAGCTAGTTTGTACATGGGTTCCAATGACTTTTCATCAAACATCATATTGGCATTGGTTGCAAAAGGCAATTCATTAGCCAGAATTTTCAAATTAGAATAATGCGTGGTAATAATTCCGAAAGCTTCACGATGATAAAATTCTTCGAGGAAAATCTCAGCCAAAGCACCACCTAATTCGGGATCAGAACCAGTACCGAATTCATCTATCAAAAACATGGTTTTCTTATTGCACTTTTTCAGGAAATAATTCATGTTTTTTAGACGATAACTATAAGTACTTAAATGATTTTCGATAGACTGATTGTCTCCAATATCCGTTAAAATCCTATCAAACAAGAACGTTTCACTACGTTCATGAACTGGAATCAACATCCCCGATTGCAACATCAATTGCAACAAACCAACAGTTTTAAGCGAAATGGTTTTTCCACCCGCATTGGGTCCTGAGATCACAATAATTCGGTTGTCCTGTTTTAATTCAATAGTCTGCGGATGTGTGATTTCGTTTTTTTGCTTATTGTTCAAATATAAAATGGGATGATAAGCTTCTCTAAAAAACAATCTTCTCTCTTCGGTAATAGTTGGTAGAATTCCGTTAATTCGATTCGCATATTTTGCTTTTCCGGCAACAACATCAATATCACTCAAAAATTCCTGATACTCGATTAGCAAAGGTAAATACGGACGAATCTGATTTGATAATTGTTTTAGAATTCTGGTAATTTCTTCCTTTTCTTCATATTCGAGATTGGCTAATTCTCTTGAATATTGCAGCGTTGCTTCCGGTTCAATATAAGCGATACTTCCGGTTTTGGAACTTCCTAAGATAGAGCCTTTTACTTTTCGACGATACATGGCTAAGACCGCTAATACACGACGGTTTTGAACAAAACTTTCCTTGATATCATCCAAATACCCCAAACTATTGTTATGGCTAAGTGCTACTCCAAAACTTTGATTGACTTTGCCTCGAACAATATTCATATTTTGCCGAATGCTCAATAAAGCCGGCGACGCATTGTCTTTAATTTCACCATATTTATCTACGATGGCGTCAATCGTGGTAACAATATCTTTGGTATATTCAACTCTTGAAGCTCTTGCATTTAAATTCGGATAATAATCATCAAACTTTTTAAGGAAATTCAACAAGAAATTCGATGTTGATGAAAGTGTAGCAATTTTTCTAAAACTGCCTACTTCCAGAAAACTGTCTTCAATTGCTAAAAATTTAATTTCATGCGTGATAGCGTCAAAACCGTGATTCGGAATAGCGTTGTTATTTTCAAAAGACGAAACATATTCTGATGTCTGCATCAAAGCCTGCATCAAAGTTTCTTTATCTCTAAATGGTGTTATTTGTAAAGCTTTTTCTTTTCCAATATCGGTGTTGCAACCAGCAGAAATGGTTTCGAGCACTGTTGGAAATTGTAAGTCTTGTAATGTTTTTTCGGTAATGCTAATCATTTAATTTCTTTAAAAAAGTACACGCAAAAGTACGAAAATAGTAGTATTGAATTCAACTTACTTCTTATCTAAATTTTATGACTGGCTAAATATGATTTTACTTAAAAATTTCTGAAATTCGCATAAAAAAATTATGGACGTAAAAATGCATTCTTCGTGGAAACCGGTTTTAAATGAAGAATTTGAAAAATCCTATTTCAAGGAATTAATTGCTTTCGTAAAATCTGAATATGCTACTAAAATTTGTTATCCAAAAGGGAATCAAATTTTTTCGGCTTTTGACCACTGTCATTTCGATGAAGTAAAAGTGGTTATTATAGGACAAGACCCATAT
>CBFGNY010000188.1:0-8290 GCA_965650235.1 uncultured Flavobacterium sp.
AGCTGTGTAGCAAAATGATGAACCCGGAAATAAGCCCCGTCTAATCCAATTTCCTCTGCTGCAACAGCCAAATCAATGGACTGAAGAAGTGTATCGCCTGCGGTACGAGTCTTATAGGAAGGATGATGTGCCCAGTGCCCAAACGATAAAAATCCTATTTTCTTCATAGATAGCATTGTTATTGATTACTATTTCAAATATACGCATCATTCTTGAGTGATAGCTTAATTGATGGATAGAAAATATTATCACATTTGTTTATAAGTGGAATATAAAATTACTTTAACTCCTGAATCGACTTATTATAAATAAATTAGTTAAAATGGATTCAATTACATCTTTATCACAATCATTGGGTTTTTCTGATCATCTATCTAAAAAGTATATATTAAGAATAAAAGGCAACTGAAGAAGATCATGAAAGCAATAATATTCAAAAACTATATGAAAAGAAGGATTTAAAAATTGAAATTCTTAACTCTTTTTATTTGCAAAAACTATATATCTTCTTTTTTTTGATAACTTTAAATCAAAAATAGATTCATTATGGAAAATCTGCCTAAAAAAGTAAGAAGCAAAAAATTAAATACAAGAGTCGATTTAACCGCAATGGTCAGCGTTTCTTTTTTGCTGATTATATTTTTTATGGTTGTGGGCGAATTGGCAAAGCCTAAAATAATGGACTTTGGACATGAGGATAGAGGTTGCGGCCCAGAACCTCTATGTAATCGCCCAGATGAAAATCGCATTCTAACCGTATTACTTGATGACGACAATAAAATGATAACTTATATGGGATTGTTGTATGCACCTATTCAAAACCCAAAAGAAGTACATTATGGAAAAGACGGCATCAGAAAAGAATTAATAGCTATAGACAAAAAAGTTCATGAATATTCTGCAGGAATGGGCAAACCTGAAATAGGTGTTACTGTTATCATAAAGCCAAGCCAAAAATCTAACTACGGCAATCTGGTTGATATTCTTGATGAAATGGAAATCACAGGAATTAACTCTTATGCAATTATAGATTATTACACTCCTGAAGAAACAAAATTACTGGCTTCTAAATAAAACTCTTCCTAACTAATACAACTTGATTTATGCAAAATCTACCTAAAAAAGTTCGCAGCAGAAAGCTAAATTCCACAGTCGATTTAACTGCAATGGTAAGTGCTTCTTTTTTATTGATTATATTTTTTATGGTTGTTGGCGAATTATCGAAACCTAAAATTATGGCTCTTGGTTTACCTGAAAAGTATACTGATGAAAATTGGAATGGTGTAATTAGTTGTGGTCATGTTAATTACCATCGAGTTACCACTGTTTTACTTGATGACAATGATAAAATTATAACTTATTCAGGTTTGTTAGAATATCCTGATCATTCACCAAAAAATGTGGATTACGGTCAGAAAGGTATTCGAAAAGAATTATTAAATATAAAAAGTGAAGTTTATCAATATATTGGAGATAAAAACAGAGGCCCAATTGTAATCATAAAACCAAGCAAAAAATCTAATTATGGAAACTTGGTTGCTATTTTAGACGAAATGGCAATTGCAAAAATTGATACTTATACAATTGTAAATGATTTCACTCCTGAAGAAACAAAATTGCTGGCACTAAATTAATTTTATGTTGAAATGATTGTCTAAAATTAAAACCAATAAAAAAGTCCCACATCGTTGTGGGACTTTCTGTTTATAATTATTATTTCTTTATAAATTTCATATTCGAACTCCCTAAATCCGACTTTACTTTTATAAAGTATGTTCCCGTTCTAAGCTTAGAAACATCAATATTAGAAACCGATTTTACATTTGGAACAGCAATCACCAATTGTCCCAGAATATCATAAATCGCGAAGGATTGTATTTTTATATTTTGAGTAGCAATAATATTCAAAACATCATTTACAGGATTTGGATACAAAGTAAAATAATTAGAAAACTCAAAATCAGGATTACTTAAAGTCGTTTGAAATTTTGATGTCGCTTTATTGGTAAGTATCGGAAAATTATAATCAAAATAGATATTGGCCTCGTTAGTAAACGAATCTCCAACTTTTAATGTTGGAAGTGTCTTAATTTTAAAAGCAATATAGCCATCATTATTCGCGTCATCAAAAGGAAGGTTGATATTTTCGAATATAAACTCTACTTTGTTTCCTTCTGAAATTTTAGTCACAAACGAATGACTGGAACTGGTTGGAATCAAAGTCGAAATATCAAATTTTGATAAATCAATCATGTCTTTTACTACAATATTTTGTGCTTGATAAGTTCCTGTATTTTCAAAACGAATCATATAATGTACATACTCGCCTATTAAACTTGGCGTAACAATTGAACCTTCCAGACATGTTTTATCATTTGGATCGTAAGAGCCAACAACTGTTTGATTTAAAGTGAATGTATTATCAAGTGGAGTTTCGTCTGCGCTTTGTGATGCTATTGTTGTTACAAATTTTAATATATCACCGTTGTTTACCGCAGGTATTTCCATTGGTGAATTTACATCTAATGTAAAAGTAATTTCTCTAGTCTCAAATGGTTTTAAATTAGAAAAAATCCAGGATAAGTTACCTTCAGTTTGAGTATAAACTACAGGACTAGCAACAACCAATTCCAAAACTTCATCTTTAAATTGTAAATTAATTGTCCCGTTTTCTATTCTGTTTCCTTTGTTTTTATAGATGATTTTATAATTAGACTCAAAGCCTGGTCTGGCAGAATTAATAGGAACAACTATTACTTCAACATCATGTTTGTCAAAATTAGAAACACAGAAATTTTGAATAAACGGACTAGTTTGTGTTGGAAAATTAACTGTAATATTTTGAGGAGTTATAGAAAAATAGCTTGGATTTTCTAATAGTGGTGTTAGCGTGTATTCGCCAGCTTGCACAGGAATATAATAGGATCCAAAATTGTTTGAAAATAGTATTTCAGTAGAAGTACCATCACTTAATAAGTATTTGGAATATGGAATTAAATTATCATCACTATCACAACCGTCATTTAAAAAATCTAATTTTTGGTTACCTTCAATAGTATAAAACGTACCTCCAGGTGTAAAATCACAATAAGTATTTACATGACAATTGGGTAAATTTGAAGTCTCCTTTTGAACCAACGATAAATCTTCTTCATCTGAACATACATATCTTAAATATCGTTCCCCATTATGAATATCTAATTTTCTCCAATCATTGGTGTTGCCATTTTTAATATTTAAAAATTCTAATTGATTATAAAAAGATACTAACCAATTTAAATTTGGGCAATTTGATACATCTAATGAAGTAATTTTATTATCTTGACAAGAAATACTTTCTAAGCTTACATTCTTAGAAACATTTATCACGGTTAATTTATCAGATATACAAGTAAGTGTTTTTAAATTAATTAAATTAGATAAATCAATTTGACTTAAACTACCAGTATTGTAATTCATTTGAAATTGCACTAAACTTGGAATTAAGTTAAGTTCAGATAAATTTGATATTTTATTACTATGGCAAAAAAGTGTATGTAAATTACTAAAATACGATAAGCCTGTTAAATCAGTAATATTTCCATTAGAAATATCTAATGATTTAATTAATAATGCTTCACTAATTTGAATTTCACCATCATTATTTGTATCAATCTCATTGTAATAAGTTGGATATCCGGGATTAAGATATTGCACAGATGCAACCGGTACCTTATTTCCATTAACTGCAGTTAAAAGTTTTGCTTTTAAGTTAGCATCAGGAAAATTAATCACCTGTGCACTCAATCCATTAAAAAAAAACAAAGCCAGAACCAAAACCAAAAAGTAAATTTTCTTCATATATATAAATTTTCAGACAAAAGTAACTTTTCAAAACTATAACACAACTTTATTTGTTAAAAAGAAATTGTAAAAACAAAAAAGTCCCACATTGCTGTGGGACTTTCTATTTATAAAAACTTAAGAGTTATTTTTTCTCCGTTTTTTCCATTTTAGCTTTTAATGCAGCTAATACATCATTGTTATCTCCTAAAGTTGCAGCTGGTGCATTTGTAGAAGAGTTAGATGAAGTATTTTCAGTTGCAGCTTTCACGTTTTTCTCTTCTTCTTCACGGAAGATAGCAGTGTGAGAAGCAACTACTCTTTTGAATTCTTTGTTGAATTCGATTACTTTGAAATCAGCAGTATCACCTTTTTTCAATTTCTTTCCGTCTTCTTTTTCAAGGTGACGAGTAGGAATGAAAGCAACGATATCATCTCCGAATTCTACAGTAGCTCCTTTGTCAACGATTTCAGAAATTTCACCATTGTGGATAGTTCCTACAGCGAAAGAATCTTCGTATTGATCCCAAGGATTAGCAGTAGTTTGTTTGTGACCTAAAGATAATTTACGTCCTTCAACATCTAATTCTAATACAACTACATCAAGTTTCTCACCAACATTTACAAATTCAGATGGGTGTTTGATTTTCTTAGTCCAAGATAAGTCAGAGATGTAAATTAATCCATCAATTCCTTCTTCTAATTCTACGAAAATACCAAAGTTTGTAAAGTTTCTAACGATACCTGTATGTTTAGAACCTACTGGGTATTTAGAAGTAATATCAGTCCATGGATCCTGAGTCAATTGTTTGATACCTAATGACATTTTACGGTCATCTCTATCTAAAGTTAAGATAACAGCTTCAACAACATCTCCAACTTTTACGAAATCCTGAGCAGAACGTAAATGAGTTGACCATGACATTTCAGAAACGTGGATTAAACCTTCAACACCTTCAGCAACTTCGATAAATGCACCGTAATCAGCGATTACAACTACTTTACCTTTTACTTTATCACCAATAGTTAAATTAGCATCTAAAGCATCCCATGGGTGAGCGTTTAATTGTTTCAATCCTAATTGAATTCTTGTTTTCTCATCATCGAAATCAAGGATTACAACGTTTAATTTTTGGTCTAATTCAAGAACTTCACTTGGGTGGTTGATTCTGCTCCAAGAAAGGTCAGTAATGTGAATTAATCCGTCAACACCACCTAAGTCAATGAACACACCATAAGAAGTAATGTTTTTAACAACACCTTCTAATACTTGTCCTTTTTGTAATTGACCGATGATTTCTTTTTTCTGTACTTCGATATCAGCTTCGATAAGCGCTTTATGAGATACAACAACGTTTTTGAATTCGTGGTTAATTTTTACCACTTTGAATTCCATCATTTTGTTTACATATACATCGTAGTCTCTAATTGGCTTAACGTCAATTTGAGAACCAGGTAAGAAAGCTTCAATTCCGAAAACGTCAACGATCATACCACCTTTAGTTCTGCATTTTACAAAACCATTAACGATTTCTCCTGTTTCGTTTGCAGAAATAACTCTATCCCATGATTTAATAGTACGTGCTTTTCTGTGAGATAATACTAATTGACCTGTTTTGTCCTCACGGATGTCGATTAATACTTCTACTTTGTCACCTACTTTTAAAGCTGGGTTGTAACGGAATTCGTTTAAAGAAATAACACCTTCAGATTTAGCATTGATATCAACGATAACGTCTCTATCTGTAATTCTAACAACAACACCTTCAACTACTTCTTCTTGGTCAGTAGCAATGAAAGTTTTTGATACTAGGTCTTCAAACTCTTGTAAGTTTTTCTCATCTACTGCATCAATACCTTCTTCGAAATTGTGCCAGTTAAAATTTGCTAAAAACTCTTCTTGTGATTTAATTTGTTCAGACATGCTGATAAAAAATTTGTATTCTGTTTTCCTCGAGTTTCATAAAGCAGTAGAAAAAACAGAAGTTGTTTTACATAAATAGTTGATTCCTAATGGAAACTCTTCTTTGCCAAAAGGTCTGCAAAATTAATACATTTATTTGTAATTGCAAACTAAAATACAGATGATTGTCAGTTAATTGCTTAGAAGCAGAAGATTTTGTGTTTTTCAAGACCAAAAGTCCCGCTTTCGCTCCTATCTTTTATGGCAAACCCTGCCATAAAAGGATAACCGCTCTATCGGGGCTAGGTTAGAATTCTGTTTTTCAGTTGAACTTTTCAAAAAATCTAATCTTCGAAATCAGACCTTATAGATTTTAAAAACCTGTTGCGTTCAAATAATTAAATAGAGAAATTATATCAATCGTTCCTAAGGAACTCCATTCATTAACCTTTTTTTCAACGGATTAAAATCCGTTGCTACAAAATAAATCGTTCCTACGGAACTGAAACACAAAAATTAAAGTAAAAAGAGCCACTTGGCTCGGAACATATTGTAGCGGCGGATTTTAATCCGCTGAAAAATAAAATCCAAACAACAAGTTCCATAGGAACGAAACATATAACAAAGTCCTAAAGACCTTAGATCAATCTAAATAAAAACAAAATCCACAACAGGCCTTTCAAATATTTCTTTGGCTGTGCAAAAAATCTATTATTTTCTAACTATGAATTAAACCATCCCGCTACCAATTCATCTTCAAACGAATTAGCATTTTTATGAATAAACTCATTTGTATTTTTATCATACAAATAATCGTGTTTCCAGTTTTCATGGTTTTTAGCCAAATCTTTAATACTTTCACAAACAAAAACAATTTCTTCATTTGTTGTCGTTGGATGAATGGACATTCTTATCCAACCCGGCTTTTTCATCAAATCACCAATTGTAATTTCATCAACCAGCTTATTGGAAGTCTCCTGATCTACATGCAGTAAAAAATGCCCGTAAGTTCCGGCACAGCTGCATCCGCCTCTGGTTTGAATTCCGAATTTGTCATTCAGTAATTTCACACCTAAATTAAAATGCAAGTCTTCTATAAAAAACGAAATAACACCCAAACGCTCCTGATGATGTCCTGCGAGAATTTTAATATTCGAAATCGGATTCAATTCATTAAAAATAAAAGCTACGATTTCATGCTCACGCTGCAGGATATTCTCAATACCCATTTCTTCTTTCAACTCAATGGCAAGTGCGGTTTTAATGACTTGTAAAAAACCAGGTGTTCCGCCATCTTCACGATCTTCGATATTATCAATATATTTATGTTCTCCCCAAGGATTTGTCCAGCTTACCGTTCCTCCGCCAGGACAATCGGGAATCATATTATGGTATAGTTTTTTATTAAAAATCAACACTCCCGAAGTTCCGGGGCCTCCTAAAAACTTATGTGGCGAAAAGAAAATTGCATCCAGATACGCTTCCTGATCTTCCGGATGCATGTCAATTTCGACATAAGGTCCTGAGCAGGCAAAATCTACAAAACAGACCCCGTTGTACTGATGCATCAATTTTGCCGCTTCATGAAAAGGCGTTTTCAATCCTGTTACGTTGGAACAAGCCGTTATCGAAGCAATTTTTATGGTTCTGTCTTTATATTTCTCTAATAATTGTTTCAAATTATCAAGACTAAAAAGCCCTTTTTCAGTTTCAGAACACTGAATAATCTCTACATCAGCAATCGTTTCCAGCCAAGAAGTCTGATTGGAATGATGCTCCATATGTGAAATGAAAACAATTGGTTTTTTTTCAACCGGAACACTGGTAAACGCTTTCAGGTTCTCAGGAACTTTCAATCCTAAAATACGCTGAAATTTATTGACAACACCAGTCATTCCGGTACCATCCGTAATTAAAACATCATCGGAACTGGCATTGGTGTGACGTTTAATAATGTGACGCGCATGATGATATGCTTTTGTCATGGCGGTTCCCGAAACGGTTGTCTCGGTATGGGTATTGGCGACAAAAGGACCAAATTCGTTTAAAAGCTTCTCTTCAATTGGTCGATATAACCTTCCGCTGGCCGTCCAATCGGTATAAACAATCTGTTTTTTTCCGTAAGGCGAAGTAAACTCCTGATTGATTCCGATTATATTTTCCCTAAAACGCTGAAAATAAGTTTCCAGTGAAGTGCTGATGACTTTGGTATCCATTTGTATTTTTATTTGCGAGCAAATATATTCCTTTTTTACAAAACTGAGAATTTATCAATTATAATCTCAAAACTTTAATTTTAGCAATATTATAATTATCGAAAACATCGTTTTACAGACAATTTAACAACACTCCCTATAGAACAAGTGGAGTAATTAAAATCAAAACAATAGCATACACCGTAAAAAAGATCTTGAAAAAATTATTTATAGTTTTTATATATGTTTAAAGAGACTTTTTATAATTCAATTAACTTTTGAGGTAGTCAGAATCCGTATAAATAGTTTTAAATTTGATAAAACTATAATTTATTCAAATTTTAGAAGTTAAAAATATGAAAAATCAAGC
>CBFGNY010000189.1:0-8248 GCA_965650235.1 uncultured Flavobacterium sp.
AATGTTTTTAAAAGCTCAGGTTATTCCAGCCTTCTCTATAATTGCGTTTTACAAATTGATTCACATCATCTACATTGGTTACTTTTTTGGCTTCATTGTCCCAAAGTAATTTAACAGAACGTCCCGGATATACATCTTCACCCAATACTTCTTTGTACAAATCGTAACCTCTTACAGCAAGGTTGGCCATTAATAGCGCTTCTGTTAAAGGTCCGGCTATTTCAAAAGGCGAACTCAGTTCTTTTTTGCCATAACCTGCAATACAGCCTTCTATCCATTGTTTATAATGTCCGTTGGCACCATCCTTCACTCGCGGATATTTCTGAGCGACTTTTAGATTTTCATTACGGCTTAAAGGCAATAGTCTTGGGTTTTCACTATAAGTATCACAAAGCATTTTTCCTTTTGTTCCAATGAATAAAGTGCCATTTCCACCATCACCAAAGATTTCGTTAGCTCCTAATTCATCAGGACGTTCTGGCTGGATACCGCCATCCATCCAATGAACTTTGATATCGCCTTTCGTTTTATTGGTTTTTGGAAATGTTAAGGTTACATGACTGGAAGGCGGACAACTTTCAGGAAAATACCCTCTTCGGAACTCATCAACATAAACTGACCCTACGCTGCATTGCACATCTTTGGCATATTTTAGATTCAATACAGAGAATGGCGCTTCCATCAAATGGCATCCCATATCTCCCAAAGCACCAGTACCATAATCCCACCAGCCACGCCAGTTGAATGGTACCAATTTGTCTACATAATTTTTCTCAGGAGCAGTTCCAAGCCATAGATCCCAATCTAACTCTTTAGGAATCTCAGTTTTTGCTGTTGACCAGGGAATTCCCTGAGGCCATACAGGCCTGTCTGTCCAGGCATAAACCGTATGTACATCACCAATCAAACCGGCATCGTACCATTCTTTTAAAATTCGGGTACCATCATTAGAGGAACCCTGGTTTCCCATTTGAGTAACTACTTTATAACGGGAGGCCGCCTGGGTAAGCATATGCGCTTCATAAATATCATGTGTCAATGGTTTTTGAACATACACGTGTTTGCCTAACTGCATAGCCGAAAAGGCCTGAATAGCATGGTTATGATCAGGGGTTGAAACTGAAACTGCGTCAAAATTTTTATGTTCTTTGTCCAGCATTTCACGCCAGTCCTTGTAAAATTTTGCTTTCGGAAAAGCCATTACACTATCAGCCGCTCTTCTGGTATCGACATCACATAAATAAGCGATATTTGCGATGCCACTATTTTGAAAAGAAGACAGGTCTGATTTTCCTTTTCCGCCAACACCAATACCGGCAATTATTAATTTGTCACTGGGTGCTACAAAGCCTCTTCCCATGACATGCCTTGGAATAATCATAAAAGCGGCAGTCGCGAGTACTCCTTTTTTTAGAAAATCCCTGCGAATAGTCGATTCTGGTTCTTTACTTTTGCTGAAGTCTTGATCCATAGGTTATTTATTTTTTCAATGATAGAATGTAGATTGCGATTTTTTTGGCATCGTCTTTTTTTAATGCGGTATGTGCAGACATGGGTATCTGCCCCCAAACTCCGGAACCTCCCTTTGTGATTTTTTCCGTTAAATATTTCACGTTTTTATCATTCATTGGATATTTTTTTGCAATATCCAAATAAGAAGGGCCAATTACTTTTTTATCTATTTTATGACAGGTGGCACAATCTTCTTTCTTTATTAATGCTTCTCCCTCAGAAGGTTTGATTTGTTTTATAACACTATATTCTGCAGGTACTGATTCATAATTTGAAAAAGAACTTAACCCTGCCAGAGCTAGTAACCCAACTACGATTTTAATTTTCATATAAGCCAATTTATATTCCTAAATTTTTCCTGTTAAGCTGCGTATTAGTCTCAACCGCAGCAAAATCATCAAAGGCTTTATCAGTCACTTTGATGATGTGTTTCTTTATAAATTCGGCTCCCTCGCGGGCACCATCTTCCTGGTTTTTTAAACAGCATTCCCATTCCATTACTGCCCAGCCTTTGTAATCGTATTGCGCCAATTTGCTAAAAATGGTCTTAAAATCTATCTGACCATCGCCAGGCGAACGATAACGCCCTGCACGATTTACCCAATTTTGGTAACCTCCAAAAGTGCCTTGCTTTCCGGTTGGATTAAATTCAGCATCCTTAACATGGAAAGCCTTGATACGTTCATGATAAAAATCGATATATTGAATATAATCCAGCTGTTGCAGCACAAAATGTGAAGGATCATACAGGATACAGGCACGTTGGTGATTGTTTACCGCTTTAAGAAACATTTCATAGGTTTCGCCATCAAATAAGTCTTCTCCGGGATGAATTTCGTAGCAGACATCTACACCATTTTTATCAAATTCATTGAGAATCGGTAGCCATCGGTTAGCTAATTCTTTGAATCCGTCTTCAATTAAACCAGGAGGGCGCTGAGGCCAGGGATGAAAGTATTGCCATAATAGCGAACCGCTAAAAGTAGCATGTGCTTCAAGACCTAAATTATGAGAAGCTTTTGCTGCATAATGCAATTGCTGTACCGCCCATTCTTGTCTTGCTTTTGGGTTGCCTCGCAAGGCTTTTGGAGCAAATCCATCAAAAAAATCATCGTATGCAGGATGAACAGCAACCAACTGGCCTTGCAAATGCGTAGAAAGTTCCGATATTTTTAAACCGAACGAACCCACAATTCCGGTAAGTTCATCAGCATAGGTTTTACTTTCGGCCGCTTTCTGTAAATCAATAAAACGAGAGTCTAAAGTAGGAATTTGTATTCCTTTAAAATCCAGATTAGCCGCCCATTGACAAATTCCTTCTAAAGAATTAAAAGGGGCTTCATCCGATATAAATTGCGCTAAAAAAACCGCAGGTCCTTGCATTGTGGTCATTTGTTGAGTTTATTAAGGAGCTACTGAGTTGCTAAGTTTCTGAGCCTCTAAGCTTAGAAAAATATTTTTCAGTTTTTTTCCTGTATTATTATGTTATTTCCTTAGATAATTATTTTTCTTTTAAACTTTCCAACTATACTGAGTAGCTGAGTGCCTTACCCACTTAGCATCTTCAAACACTAAATTCTGTCCATTTTTGAGTTGACTTTCCGGAAGCGATTACATTTTCTATAAAAGCCATTCCCCGAACACCATCTTTTGCTGTTGGAAAATCGAGCATGTTTGCCGTTGGTTCTTTACCTTCTGATTTTGCCTGTAAAGTCAGTGCGAAATTTTTATATAAATTTCCAAAAGCTTCCAGATACCCTTCCGGATGTCCGCTTGGAATTCTGGTATTATAAGCTGCGATTGGGGATAAATATCCGTTTCCGGTACGATACAATTGAGTAGGGGAGTCCAGCCATTTTACAATTAAAGTGTTCGGTTCCATTTGATGCCATTCCAGACCGCCTTTTTCTCCATAGACTTTAATTTTTAAGCTGTTTTCTTCTCCGGCAGCAATTTGGCTTGCTATCAAAATTCCGTTAGCCCCATTATCAAATTTAAGCAATACGTTTCCGTCATCATCCAGTCTTCTGTTGGCAACGACAGTATTAATATCGGCACAAAGTTGTGTGATTTTTAATCCTGAAATGTATTCTGCTAAGTGTGCGGCATGAGTTCCAATATCTCCCATACAGCCGCTAATACCACTTTTGGATGGATCAGTTCTCCAGATAGCCTGTTTGTTTCCGCCATTTTCAAAGTCAGTACTCAACCATCCTTGCGGATATTCAACCATTATTTTTCTAATATTGCCTAAATGATTTTCAGCTATCAGGTTTCTTGCTTCCTTTACCATCGGATAGCCGGCATAAGTGTGTGTTAAGCATAGATAAAGTCCTGTTTCTTTGACTTTTTGTTCTAATAATTTGGCTTCCGCTAAAGTCAAAGTCATTGGTTTGTCCAAAACAACGTGAAAACCATTTTCCAATGCTAACATGGCAGGAGCAAAGTGAGCATGATTGGGAGTTACTATGGAAACAAAGTCCATTCTTTCTTCAGGAGACAGCTTTGCTTCTGTTTCAATCATTTGGATGTAAGACTCATAACATTTATCTTTCGCTAAACCTAATTCTATACCAGATTCAAGGGATATTTCAGGATTGGAACTAAATGCACCGCAATGCAATTCAATTAACCCGTCCATGTTAGCTGCTATCCGATGGACTGCTCCGATAAAAGCATTTTTTCCACCGCCAATCATTCCCATTTTTAATTTTCTCATAATTCGATTCCCTAATCTAAATATTTTTTTTCTTTAATTCTTTTACAGCATAATCACAAGCCCTGGCAGTCAAAGCCATATAGGTTAACGAAGGATTCTGACAGGCACTTGAAGGCATGCAGGAGCCATCGGTAACAAAAACATTGCTCACTTCGTGCATTTGGTTCCATTTGTTCAGCACAGATTCTTTGGGATCATTTCCCATACGGGCTGTTCCCATTTCGTGAATGGTCATTCCCGGATAACAGCCATTATCGTAGGCTCTTACATTTTTGGCACCAGCTGCTTCAAGCATTTCGGCAGCATCATACATCATGTCTTCACGCATTTTGGCTTCATTCTCTTTGTATTCACAATCTATAGCCAATACAGATTGTCCCCATTTGTCTTTTTTAGAATGGTCGATGTATACTTTGTTTTCATAATACGGAAGCATTTCTCCAAAACCACCTAAACCCATCGTCCATGAATCAGCCGGTCTTGATAAAATTTCTTTGAAATCGCCACCAAAGTCTAATTCAGCAACTTCTTTATGCCAGTGGCCTCTGCTTGCCGCACCCTGATATCCAAAACCACGTAAATAATCTCTTTTATCATCTTTAAAATTTTGGTATCTCGGAATGTAAATTCCATTTGCTCTTCGTCCATAAGCATATTTGTCCTCAAAACCTTCGATGGTTCCTTCAGCACCACATCTAAAATGATGGTCCATTAAATTGTGTCCGAGCTGTCCGCTGCCATTACCCAAGCCATTAGGATGGGCTTCAGAAGTGGAATTCAGCAAAACAAAAGTGGAGCCTAAAGTGGATCCATTTACGAATACTATTTTGGCGTAGAATTCCATAGTTTCATTAGTCTCAGAATCAATAACCATTACGCCTTTGGCTTTTTTAGTTTCTTTGTCGTAAATTATATGGTTGACAATCGAGTAGGGACGAACTGTTAATTTTTTGGTAGCCATGGCCGCAGGCAAAGTAGAAGATTGCGTACTGAAATAGGCTCCAAAAGGACAGCCCCTGCTGCATAAATTTCTATATTGACAATTTCCTCTCCCTAAATGAGGGACAGTGAGGTTGGCTGCACGGCCAATAGTTAAAATTCGGGATTTATTATAGTGTTTTTCAATACGTTCTTTTACCGATTTTTCGACACAGTTCATTTCCATCGGAGGCAAAAATTGACCATCAGGCAGTAAGTCCCAACCTTCATTTTGGCCGCTTATTCCCGCAAATTTTTCCACATAGTCATACCAGGGAGCAATATCTTTATAACGGATTGGCCAGTCATTACCATGGCCGTCTTTGATGTTGTCTTCAAAATTATGATCACTAAAACGGTAGCTTTGACGCCCCCACATTAAGGATTTTCCACCAACATGAAAACCTCTGTACCAATCAAAACGCTTGTCTTCTGTATAAGGGCATTCCAAATCATTAACCCACCAGCTTTCATTAGCCTGTTGATAGGGGTAATCTCTGGTCTGTACCGGATGTGTTCTCTTTTGTTCTTCTGTCATTTTTCCGCAATAGGCAATTTCCCAAGGCGCTTTCATTGCAGAATCATAATCTTTGATATGTTCAATATTTTTGCCGCGTTCCAGCATCAGGACTTTTAAACCTTTTTGCGTTAATTCTTTGGCTGCCCATCCGCCACTTATTCCAGAACCTATAACAATTGCGTCATAGGTGTTTTGTTTCTTTAAGTCAGTATTGATATTCACGAATGTCTTTTTTAGGAATTAATAAAATCATTTGAAAGCACTTTGATTTATAATGCCCACGCTTTTTGTCCGGGCGTATAATCAGCATTGCCGTCATATTTTCCAGGGATAGGCAAATATTCTCGGGCAATTGTACAGCCAATTTCTGAAGAGAAATAGCCTAGTAAGGTCAAATCTCTGGCAATCAAAAAGAAAGAAGGCTCTTTATTATTGTCTATAGTCTCTTGTTTTAGTTCATTCATTAGCAGAATTTTCTCTTCGTTATTGAGACTCAGAAATTCTTTATTGAATTTAGTTTTACATTTTGCAAGCATAACTTCAAATCCATTTTTAAAAACTTGTTGCAAATCCGGAGGGTAGCAATCTTTAATAACTAAGGGTATGAATGTACCAACACCAGCGGCTTTTGCTCCGGGAGATGCAGCGGTTGTGGGCAAAATAATTTCTGCAAATTCAGATAAAACTTCTTCATCTGTACTTGAAAAAAAATACGTATTTTTTGTAGGATCAAATACAGTAAAACTTTCAAATAAAACGCCTAATGTTGTGGCAGAAAGCGCTCCACCCATCAAATAAGCAAACTTTTTAAGTGCTTCTCTTCTTTCCATTTGCAATAAATTAAAATTATATGATTATTATTATGGATAATTTAATTATCAATGCTTTACAATAATAATAAAAAAAGTGCTATATTTTTATTTTATATCTTAATTAGTGAGTAAAATCAATAATTCTTATTCAATAAAACGTTTTAGTAATTATTTCTAAAAACATATCTCATCAATTACTCATAAGTAAGAAAAAATGTAAAATTTTAAGAGTATAGATTCATGAGAAATAGCCTTGAATTATTTTTTTAATCAAATTTTCCTATTAAAACAAAATGCGTTTGTCTGTTTTCATCAAAAAAGATTGAAGTAATAATTTATCAGGATTGTTTTTAAGCTACATAAGTTTATGGATTGAATTATAAATGAACTCAGATTTCTACATTTAAGAGAGTTGACTGAGATTTTAAGAAAAAACCATTAATTTCTTAAGTTCATGAAGTTTCTAACTAACTTAAACTATAGAAGACTAATTTATTTTCTCAGTACTTCTAAAAGTTTTAGAAATTTAAAGTGGTTTATTTTTAATTGGTACGTTTGTAAAAGTGTCTTGTAAAATATATTTTTGCAATACCTTATGAAAAATAATACTACCACATATTTTATTAAAGTTACTCCTCCTTGATTTAAGTTCTTTAAATCGAAAGGCAAAGTCTAAAAAACACCGATAATATCTGTATGTTTTCTGTTTTCTGAGAGTGGATAGAAAGTAATACAATACAATACAATTAATGCATATGAAAAAAGTTTACAATCTATTCGACTTTTCACAAAAAGTTAATTACAAAAATGAAATTTTAGCAGGTTTAACCGTCGCTATGACCATGATACCTGAGTCACTTTCCTTTGCAATTTTAGCCGGCTTTCCTCCTTTAATGGGATTGTATGCCGCTTTTATAGCCGGATTGATAACAGCTGTATTTGGTGGAAGGCCAGGAATGGTTTCTGGAGGCGCTGGAGCAACAGTTATTGTTCTTATTGCTCTTATGAAATCTAACGGTCTTGAGTATGTTCTGGCGGCAGTAGCTTTGGCAGGAGTTTTTCAAATTATGATTGGTGTTTTCAGGTTGGGAAAATTTATCCGACTCGTGCCACAGCCTGTTATGTATGGGTTTGTGAATGGTTTGGCAGTAATTATCTTCCTGTCGCAATTGGAGCAATTTAAGACAATTATTAATGGGGAAACTGTGTGGCTTCAGGGAACAAGTCTTTATATTATGCTGGGACTGGTTTGCTTAACCATTGCCATTATTGTTTTGTTTCCTAAAATTACTAGGGCTGTTCCTTCCTCGCTTGTTGCTATAATAATAATTTTTATTTTGGTGCTTGTGTTTAATATCAACACAAAAACTGTCCAGGATATTGCTTCTGTTCAGGGAGGTTTTCCTCCTTTTCATATTCCGCAGATTCCTCTGAATTTTGAAACCCTGAAAATAATAGCGCCTTACTCTATGATAGTAGCAGCTGTCGGTCTCACTGAAGGACTATTGACGTTAAATTTAGTGGACGAAATAACAGGTACAAGAGGTAATGGTAACAGGGAATGTATTGCTCAGGGGGCATCTAATATTACCAACGGTTTCTTTTTCGGTATGGGCGGATGTCCAATGATTGCGCAAACTTTAGTGAATCTATCGGCTGGGTCAAGAGCAAGGCTATCAGGAATTATTGCTGCTATTACAATTCTTT
>CBFGNY010000190.1:0-8176 GCA_965650235.1 uncultured Flavobacterium sp.
TAAACTGGGTTTCGTTACTTGCAGCAGTTATTGTTGTGGCTGCAGTCCCATTATCACCGCTTGTTTTGCTTAACTGCAGCCAGGATGTTGCCGAATTACTAATACTCCATGTACTATTTGCCTCAATAGTGATCTCTTCTGATGTACCTCCTTCTGGTTCAAAAGAAACAGTTTTTGCTGAAACAGATAATTGCGGGGCTTCGTCATCATTTTTTGAACAAGAGACCGAAAATCCGGTAATGATCAGCAGCAATACAATTTTATAAAAATGTTTAAGTCTCATTTTTTGTTTTTTTTAGAATTAATAAATTTTTATTTAAAAGACCTGCAGAAAAGCTTAACTTTTGTGAAACAGCTGCAGGTCTTTACTTTATACTATTAATCTGTTATTAAAAGATTTTTATTCTTCGTTTTTGATTTTCACAACCCTGATATTGTCAATAGTGGCATAAAAACCTGTTGCTGTTTTTGAAGAAGCGAAATTTTTAAGGGTCATATTATAACTACTCGCACCAGTAGACCCTAATAATAGGTTTAAACTAGCAACTGATACACCATCCCCTAATTCATTAACTTTTGATTTAAATTGAGATAATGGAATTGTTACAGTTTGCCAACCAAGTGTTTTATAAGCAAGAGTTTTATTAGAACCAGGGATTTTCCATGGCTCATAACGCGCTACATAAGTGTCACCTGCAAATTCAGTTCTAATGTAAAGGGTGCCTCCATTCCATGGTTTAGCTACACTTATTTCAAATTGAAGACCCCAGTTTTCAACAGGATCTGACATATTTTCCAGAGGCATCCATGTGTTTTTTTTATGAATTGGAGTATCATTAGCACTACCCAATGGGAAGTAATTACTTTCACCGGCACCTAAAACAGGAGAATCAATAAATAAACACATACTATTATTTGTTCCCATCGAACCATTAAAATCGTTTCGGACAAGTGCTAGTTTCGCTTCAGTTGATGAAAAATATCCCCAATCATAACCAAAATAATCACCCCATTCAAAATTTGCTAAAAGACCTAACCATTTGTTATTTTGAGTATTTATATCATAAGGAGTAGCAACCGTTCCATAAGAATTAACAATAGTCACTGGTCCATTAGTGTAACTCCACATATCAGGAGCTGTAAACTCTACATAAGAACCATTCGGGTCTTCGGTAAAATCTGTAATAGCCTTACTTCCAAAAGTAAAACTTGAAACACCACTCAAATTTTTACCATACACACGTACCAAATCGCCTTGCGAAGGATTTGCATTAGAAACAGCAAAAATTTCCGGAACAATTTCAATATCAAACTCATAGATACCAGATGCAAGAACAAGCTCTCCCGCCCAAGGCATTGGTGCATTAATTTCTGGACGTATAAATCCGATGGAACTACCATCGTCTGCTGTTGCAAGTGGTGAAATCTCTACACCCGCTAAGGTCAGTTTTTCTACCAAATATAAATTGGTACCATAAATATAAATCGAATCACCTACCATAGTAGCAGCAGTCATCGAATTGCCTATGATAGTAGCTGGCGGTGGAACTACATCAAATTTAAAAGAAGTTGTTCCGCTTGTAGTGGAATAACTTATAGTATTAAGAAGATCGGGCTCAACATTAGAAAAAGGTACATCCCAAGGAATTTGTACAACAGCTGTTTCATCTGAAAACAGCCCAGCATCAAACTGAGCAATACTACCATTAAAACTTATCTTGGTGGCATTTTTTAAATTCTTTCCATGGATTACAATCCATTGCCCAGGGATAATACTTGTCACTAATGTATCATTAGGAGCGGGTGCATAATTTCTTACTGCAGTAATAACAGGAGCACCATTTGAATCATCATCATTATTACATGATGTTAACATTGTAACAATCAACATCATGCTTAAAAACAGCAAATGACTAATACGGTTATTTAATAATTTTTTCATATTTATATATTTTTTATTACTATTCATAATAAGGAACAGAAGGTTCATTCAATTTTGGATTAGCAATTATTTCTGATGTAGGTAATTGTAAAGTAAAAGTACCAACGGTTGCCGGAGAAATGACTCCAATAGGAGGTTCAGGCGTAGCTACTTCAGTATCGCTGTTATATTTAAATGTTACTCGCTGTTGATTACTAAGGAGACTGATCGCTTTTGCCGGATTATAATATGAAAGTCTTACCAAATCATACCAATATTGTCCTTCACAAGCTAACTCAAGTCTTCTTTCTTTTAGAATTACATCTAAATTAAGTACTGTTACCGGATCAACACCTGCACGGGTTCTTACCTTATTAAAATACAATAACGCATTGGCATCACTTGTAGATCCATCATTACCCAGAATAGCCTCAGCATACACTAAATAGACATCTGCTAATCTTAGTAATGGAGTATGCAATATAGAGCCCATATACGTCATTGCAGGTGCATTGTTATCTAGTTCATTACCAATAATGTGTTTCTTCATAGTTGGAGTATCACCAGTATAAGTATAACCACCTTCAGCAGCATTTAACTCAGAGTAATGATCTCCAGTTAACATAAAATTCACTTTACGCCTTATGGAATCCTGCTTCGTATAAGCTAAATATAAATCATAACTAAATAATGGACCACCCCAACCAGCCCCTTTTTGAGGAGTAATAGCATTACTTGGTGAGTATCGACCCGATAAAAAATTACCGTGACCCCAACCTGAACTTATAGTCCATTGCAGTGCAAATAATGATTCTGAACTATCATTAAATTGTGTTCTAAAAAGATCCTTATAACTAGGAAGTAAACCTAAACCACTGTTTTCAATCACATCTTTTGCAGTATTTTTTGCTAAATCCAAATATTCCTGATTACGCGTACCTCCAGATTGTCCCAATCCTGCCATCGTTAAATATACTTTACTTAACAGACCTTTTGCAGACCAGGTAGTTACTCTACCAGGCGTATCAGTTTTAGGTAGATTTTCGGCTGCAAAAATTAAATCTTCAGTAATAAATCGGTAAACATCTGCTCTTAAATTTCTATTTACTAAAGGTGATGTTATTAACTTTACATTATCTTCAATAATAGGCACATCTCCCCATAATAAAGCAAGATGATAGTATGCCATGGCACGAATAAATTTTGCTTCAGATATGGCAGCATTCTTATCTACCTCAGCAATTGTTGCTTGCGTATTTTCAATAGCCTTAATAGTAATATTACATTGCGAAATTACAATATATAGCGCTTTCCAACCGGTACCTAAACGTTCGTTAGCTCCATTAAGTGTAAACGTGTTAAGTTGTACTAAGTCTGCACCTTGGTACGGTACAACAATGTTTCCGCTCATTACATCTCCTAGTGGGAGGTATGTTTCATTATTAAATTGTGCCCATGGTTTACCATAAAGTGCTGCTGTAGCTAGCCTAAGTTCTTCTTTTGTCTGATAAAAATTTTCAGTGCTTATATCTGATAGAGAAGGACGATCAAGAAAATCATCCTGGCAGCTTACCGCAAAAAGTACGGTAAACAGCACACAAATATTTTTTAAATTTATATATTTCATAATACGTTATATTTTTGTTAGTTAAAGTCCTAAGCTAAGACCGAAAGAAAATGTTCGTGCTTGTGGATAAAAGCCATTATCAATTCCTGCTCGTAAAGGATTCCATGAACCTACTTCCGGATCCATTCCTGAATATTTTGTAATAAGCCAGGCATTGGTAACACTCGCATATACACGTAATGTATTTATATGTATCTTATTAAGTAGTTCTTTTTGGAATGTATAACCTAGAGTCATATTCTTACATCTGATAAAAGAGCCATCTTCAACATATTTGTCAGAGAAACGTTGGTTTTGATTACTACCATTAGTATGCCTAAGCCCTACAATGGTAGTGTTTGGGTTTGTAACATATACGTTTTTATAATCTGTAGCAGACCCATTTTCATCTTTTAAAGCAAGTACCGCATGATCTTCTAATACTTTTAGGAAACCAAATTGTGTCGAAGGATATTCTCCTTTTATCCTCATTTCATTTACTACTTCATTACCCACACTGGCGCTAAAGAATATATTTAAATCGAAATTTTTATACTTAAAGGTATTACCAAGACCTAATTGAAAATCAGGAATAGGAGAGCCTAAATAGGTTCTGTCTTTTTCAGTGATAATACCATCTCCATTTAAATCTTTAAATTTAAGGTCTCCATACCACACCCCTCCAGAGTTTGGCGTAATTGGTAATGGAACACCCTCATTAGTACCAGGTAAGGCATGATTCTCAAAATCGCTTGGGGTTGCAAATACGCCCCCATCAACTACATACCCATAAAAATCACCCATAGATCCACCAACTTTTGTTTCAGAAACTATCTGTTCCGGTTCGTAAATCTTTGAAGTCAAAGAAGCTCCATCTGTATTTAATTTTAATATTTTATTTTTGTTATGGGATAATGTAAAATCTGTACTCCAGGAAAAATCACCTTTGGTTATATTTGTTGAATTCAAATGAAGATCAAACCCTCTATTTCTAACAGATCCTATATTTATATACGGAGCTCCAATTGCTCCTATGTACCCGTCAGTAGTTGTTCCGGAATAAGCCGGTAATGGAACTTGCATCAACAAATCGTTTGTCAAACGATTATAAGCATCTACTGTAAGATTAAGTTTCCAGTTAAAGAGTTTTACATCAAGTCCAACATTGCTATATTCTGTTTTTTCCCATTGAACTTTTTCGTTTCCTAAAGCGGTTGTAAGTTGTGCATTACCAGACAAAGCAGTAGGTACAGTTTCTAATATTGATAAATAAGCATTGTTTCTAATATTTTGATTATTAGTTTCACCATAACCAACTCTTAATTTAAGTTCATTAATCCCTTTTACATTTTTTAAGAAACCTTCATTATTGATCTTCCAGGCAAATCCTCCTGAATATGTGTTAACCCAACGATTTTCCGGACCAAATTTTGAAGAACCGTCTCTACGCGCATTACCTGTCAATATATATTTATCATTATAAATAAAAATAAGGCGACCAAAATAAGATTCCAGTGCATTCTCTCCTTTAGTTCCACCATTGGTTGCTGTTTGCGCATCACCACTACCTATATTAGTAACATTGTCTGAAATGTAACCTTTTCTTTCTGCGTTGACATTTTCAAACTGGGACAGCTGTGCCTCATGTCCTACCATTACATTAAAATTGTATTTGCTATTAAATACCTTAGCATAAGTAAGGAAACTTCTAAAAACAGTATAATAATCCTGACCATAGCTATATTTTGATTCATTGTCAAATTTCTCGGCTAGCCCAAATTTATACTTAGGGTAAAATTCATCCCCTGTTCTAAATCCAAAATTCCCAGACACTTCATTTCTAAAAGTTAAATCCTTTGTAAATGCTATATCTGCGTAAAGATTAGCAAATACCTGATTTCTTTTAGGATTATTTTTATTAATAAGTGCTAAAGCATAAGGATTTACACGTCGTTGAATCCATCCTTCGCTACTTTCTTCTCCAGCGTAACTACCATCAGGATTTTTTACAGCGATATCTGGTGTTTGCCATAATGCCGCTGCAATAACATTTGAACTTGTTGTATTTATATCCTCATCAACATGGCTTAACTGCAAACTGGTTCCGATTTTTAACCAACTAGTCGTTTTGTTATCCAAATTTAGCCTTAAAGAAGCTCTTGTAAATTTAGATCCTATCGCTATACCTTCCTGACTAAAATAAGAACCAGACATTAAATACTGTGTTCTGTCATTACCGCCACTCAATGTAAGTACATGATTGCTCGTTGGGGCTTTTCTGAATAATTCTTCTTGCCAGTTTGTACCCTTACCTAAATACTGTGGATTAGCAAATTCAGGTCTTTCATCAAAACCCCAAACAGCAGCTCTGTCGTTAATAAACTTAGCATATTCCCTTAAATTCATAGTTGGATATTGCTTAATCAGCTCCTGATATCCGGTTGAAAATTCATACGTGATTTTTGGCGCTCCTTCTTTACCTCTTTTAGTAGTAATAACAATTACACCATTAGTTGCCTGCGAACCATAAATTGCTGTTGCTGATGCGTCTTTTAAAACGTCAATAGATTCAATATCTGTGGGACTAATAGTTGCTAACGGGTTAGTACCACCAGGCCCCTCCGAAGGATTACCAATTATAACTCCATCAATTACATATAAAGGAGAACTATTACCAAAGGAAGACATACCACGTATTTGAACGCTAACCCCACCCCCTGGTTGCCCAGATGTTTGTTGTACTACTACTCCGGCTACCTTTCCTTGCAGTGCCTGATCAAATGTAGTGGGTTGTGTTTTACGAAGTTCATCTCCGCTAATAGAAGAAATTGCTCCTGTAAGATCCTTTCTTTTTGCCTTACCATAGCCAATTACCACCACTTCGTTTAATGCCTTTAAGTCTTCTTTCAGTCGAATGGTTAATTTACTACCGGCAATCTTTACTTCCTTGCTTGCATAGCCCATATAGTTTACAACAAGTGTCTCTCCTATTTTAGCTTTAATAGAAAATGAACCGTCTACGTCTGTAACCACTCCTCCATTAGTTCCTTTAAGAAGAACACTAACCCCAAAAAGTGGCTGGCCATTTGAATCTTCTAATACTATACCTGTAATTTTTGTATCAGAATTTTGAGCCGATGCCAGGCCAAACGAACAAAGCATAACCAGAAAGGCATACTTATTAAAAAGTTTTTTTGCTTTCACAAAACGTTGAATTACATGTTTTTCATTCATAATTAATTAGTTTTAGTTAGTTAATCAAGTGTGTGCTGCTACAAATATTTTTTCAGAATGAAACATCTCATATTCATTTCACACTAAAGATCTATATGTAAACATTGGGAACAAATTAACAATAAACTAATCTCAAACTACGGTCTCTTTTGTATCAAAGAAGGGTACCAATTGTTGCAATTATTATATATGTAACAAAAAAAGCAGTTTATTTATTGATTTTTCATATTTATTATCACAATAAATTATCATTTAAATAAGACGATGCTTTTTAAATAATTAGTAAGAAGGATTTTATTTAACATTAAATTCACACTTAATTATTCTTTAGCTAAACATATTATTGATGTATTTATTAGAAAAAATCACAAAACAACTATACAATATTGCAAAATATGATACTGTTATTTGCTTTCACAGATTAGTTGGAGCCGTAGCTACTTTAGCAATTTATTATCACTGCTTCATTGCTAAAAACCAATGATCAAATAGGATGGAATTTTTCGACAATACAGTAGATGAAAGTTTCTTTATTTTTTTAAGTGAAACTGATTTAAGAGAATACATTGATGAGTATTTGAAATCAAACTACCAGTTATTTTCTAATACATTTACAGGAGTTGCCTCTGTTTTCAAATAGGTATGATGATGTTATCGGAAGAGGATAATTAAATTAACAAAACCCACCTTTGTTTTAGATTTAAAAACATAAGGGTGAAGACAACAAATAGGATATCAATAAAATTTTCCTTTCCACATCACTCCTATACTATTATACCTTTTATTTGATATACCATATATATTACCTATGCCTTTTTGAAATATCGAAGAGATATAATACATTCTAATCCGAAAAATAATTAGTGAACGATGTTTATTCCTTTGAGAATTACTTTTGTAATCATATGTTTTACAAGATCAACATCATTACAATTAGGTGTTTTTTTGTAGTGTTTACTATCTCAACATGAATCTCTTCGTTTGCATTCGCTATATATACCTGCCATGACCATTTTTTGCTCACGTAGCAGAAAAAACTAATATTTTCATGTTTTTTTTTAATACCTTCTTACATTAACTTGTCAACAAGGTACCTAAATTATAAAATAAAAACTGTTGTAAGTAAGGCACACGAAAGGATTCGTGCGGCAGCGGAGCTACAGTACCTACAAATAAATAATATTCTGATAAAATCGCAAGATAATAAGCTAGGGTTCGAAAATAAACTTCTATGACAAGGATAGATTTTAGAACTCATTTATATTTTAAAAATGTCATTGGTATTAAGTGTCGATTGCTATCGTTAACATTCCAACAGGAAGAGGCTGTCTCACAACTCGTGAAATAGCCTCTTTTTCTGTTTTTTATTCGGACTCCTGTCGGAGCGCATGTCTCAAATATTCAACTCTCAGGAC
>CBFGNY010000191.1:0-8011 GCA_965650235.1 uncultured Flavobacterium sp.
TATTACTTAGTTTTGCTTCTATATAATTTAAAAAAAACATCATGCTTAAGATTTTTAAAGTTACGGCCATATTAGAAGGAATTTCCTATTTAGCTTTATTTGCAAATATGCTTATTATCAAACCCACTAACTTAGATCTTTATAAATCGCTTTTATACCCAATAGGAATGAGTCATGGTATATTATTTATCGGTTATGTTTTACTGGCCATCCTATTAAGAAAATCTCAAAATTGGGATTTAAAAACTTTTGGAATTATTTTGATAGCTTCACTTCTTCCGTTTGGAACTTTTTATGTAGAGAAAAAGTATTTAGAAAATAATGCATAAGCTTTTGGATAAAATATTCAACTTTTTATATCCTCTTTTCAGGGATTGGGGAATGGGCCGCAACTTTGCGTCTTACATCAGCCTGATCCTTAATATTGCCATCATGGTGGCGCTGGCTTTTGCGATTTATTATCTCGCAAAGTTAGTATTGGTAACGCTGACAGCTATTTTTGCACAGCGTACAAAAACCAAGTTTGATGATTATTTAATTCACAATAAAACAACAAAATACACGGCCTATTTAATTCCGTTTTTCTTTATTTACAAAGCAGTTCCCATCATTTTGGATAAATATGAGTATTGGGAAGCTATTTTTGGAAAAATAGTAGGTGTATATATAGTCTTGCTTACTTTATGGATTGTCAGGACCATTTTTAATTCTTTACGGGATTACTTAAAACAAAAACCGGAATACAGCGATAAACCTATTGACAGTTTCGTTCAGGTTATTATGATTGTACTTTGGATTTTTGGGGTTTCCATCATTATTTCGACATTGTTTGGAATCAAACAAACCGATTTACTTACTATTTTAGGGACACTTTCGGCCATTATCATATTGATTTTCAGAGATACTATTTTAGGATTTGTTTCAAGTGTCCAGGTTGCTATCAACGATATGGTTCGAATTGGCGACTGGATTACGATGGATAAGTTTGGTGCCGATGGAGATGTTATCGAAATTAACCTGACAACTGTAAAAGTCCGTAATTTTGATAATACCATTACTACGATTCCCACGTATGCCTTAAGTTCAGACTCTTTTCAGAACTGGCGAGGCATGCAAAAATCTGAAGGAAGACGTATTAAAAGACATGTATTGATTAAAAGCAGTACTATTCGTTTTTTGAATGATGAAGATTTACATCAAATGAAAAAAGTGCAATTAATAAGTTCTTATATTGAAACCAGACAAGCAGAAATTGAAAAATATAATGACTTGCATGGTGTAGATAAAACTTTGGCCATCAATGGACGAAATATGACTAATTTAGGTTTGTTTCGAAAATACATTATGCAGTATTTAGTATTGCACCCGGGCTTGAATAAAGACCTTCAAATTATGTGTCGTCAGCTGCAATCAACAGAACATGGAGTTCCTTTAGAAATTTATGTTTTTTCGAGTGATAAACGCTGGGCAAATTACGAATATATTATGGCTGATATTTTTGACCATGTCATAGCTTCGGTAGGCTATTTTGATTTGGAAATATTCGAATTACCTTCTAAAATTGGTCGTTTGGAATGATTTTCTTTATTAAAAAGTTTCAGGTTTCAAGTTTCAAGTTTTTTAACCAGATGATAAACATCACCACAAAAAACTTGAAACCTGAAACTTGAAACTATTCTTTCAACTCTTCAAAAACAAACTTCGAATTATTGTATTCTATAGCTGTTCCGGGAATAAAACACGGAAGATTTAGGTAAGTCCCAATTTCTCCGCTTCCTAAAAACAGTTTATTTTCCTTTTTCAATAAGGCAATCGGTATTCTTTTCCAGCTTCCCCCATTAGAAATATAATGAAAATCCCCTCTTAAAGTATCGCCTTTCATATCTCCTCTAACATCTCCAGAGTCTTTCCCTACTTTATAGTACGATATTTCATAACGCCCGTAAAAACGTTTACTGTTCTTATTAATTGCTAAAATTGCTGTGTCTTTATTGTTTACAGCACGATAAACAGCATATTTGTAGTCCTCTTTTTCTTCTTTAGAATTACAGGACAATAAAAAAGAAAATAACACAGAAACCGTTATAAATTTTTTCAGCATTTTTAACAGTTTTTTTACCCGAGTGATTATAAATATAAGCTTTGCGCAAAGTTAAACGAACTTATATAAAATTTATTTTACAAACGGTCTTTTACGAATTCAATTTTGGTTTTTCCATGTGGTTTAGGTTTTCCATCTTCATCCAGATTTACCATTGTAGTGTGATCAATTGTAATAATAATTTCGCGTGTCATCATATTTCTTACGGCACATTTAAGGACTAAAGAGGTGGTACCAAATTTTACTACATCAATTCCAATTTCTACGATGTCACCTTGTCGGGCAGAACTTTTAAAATTGATTTCGGACATGTGTTTGGTAACCACTCTCGAATTTTCTAATTGCACAATGGAATATAAAGCCAGCTCTTCGTCAATCCAGGCTAACAGCTGTCCGCCGAATAAAGTTCCGTTTGGATTTAGGTCTTGGGGTTTAACCCATTTTCTGGTATGGAATCTCATATTTTTATTTTATATGGGTAAAAATAGTTGTTTGGTACCATAATCGAATTATGTTTTTTTATTAATACGTAAGATTTCAATAATTCGAAAATTTACTATTGAATTATTTCAAAAATCACTTTTAAAAGTCCAAATAATTAAAATTACAGTCAACGGAATATTTTAATTTATGAACTTATTTTTTATAGAATTTGTCAGTAACTAAATCTGGGAAAGGTATTTTTATAAGAGATATTTTTATAATTTTAAAGAAAAACCATGGCAGACAGAGACACTTTTTTAAAAGAATTCAGAGGCGAAACTTTAGGAACTATCAGCGCTCAGTCATCAGCTGATGAGTTATTTCAAAATCAAACTATCAGACCCATCTTAAAACTTCAGAATGATTTATTCATTGTCGTTTTTATTAACTATGTAAATAAGAACAAAGGTGATTTTTATTCTTATACTGTCGAAAAAAAACTGCAGGTAATCGAAAACTCCATTCAAAAAGATATCAAGTTCAGAAATTCTTTAAAAGGAATTGTGATGGCGCTTTTTACAATAGAAGAATATAATACCTACATTCAAAATTCTTCAAGTTTAAACAAAAGAATGATGAATTTATTAATTGAGCGATTGAAAAGCCAGGTGCAGTTGTTTGAATTGGAATCGAATTCGAAGTAGCTGATTACATATACATCAGAAAAGCGCATTAAATCCTAAAATTTAATGCGCTTTTTTTATTTTAAAAAATCTACCTACTCTTCAGTTAACATCAATTCTTTAATATATTTTACAGGAGCACTTCCAAAACTTAAGAACTTCTCATGAAATTCTTTCAGGTTAAAATTCTCCCCTTCTTGCTTTTTAAGTTCTTCCCTCAAGTTGTAAATTTCAGTGTAACCTGTAAAATAAGAACATAATTGCACTTGTGATAACGTTACGCGTTTCCACTTCCCTTCTGCTTCTGCCTGCTGCTGAAAAGCTTCATTGATAAGCAAATCTAAAGCAGTCTCTTTAGACATATTTTTAGTATGGACACTAATATCTAAAATGGTATTGCAGGTTGCTCTTAAATTCCATTTATAATACATCAACCACATTTCATCAGAATTTTTATAACCGCTTTCCAGCATCATCTTTTCAGCATAAACAGCCCATCCTTCAATCATTGCGCCATTTCCTAAAATAGATTTGATCATACTTGGCGACTGATTACTGTAAACCAATTGCGTATAATGTCCCGGAACAGCTTCATGAATATTTAAAATCTGTAAAATATAATCGTTGTATTCACGCAGGTAACTTTCCGCATTTTCAGCTGTCCAGCCAGACATGCTTCCTACATTATAATAAGTATTTGCATTTTTGTCATATGGTCCGGGTGCTGATATAGAGGCTCCTGCAACTCCTGCCATATACGCAGGTTCTTTACGGACTACTAATGGTTTTGACGGATCAATATATAATAGATCTTTGGCTTTAACGTAAGCTGTTAATTCCGGAATTTGTTTTTCTATTTCGGATTGAAATTTCTCTGGAGTTGTATGTTTTAGCGAAATTTGATCTATTACTTGTTTGATTAAAGCTAATTTTTGAGTTGGTTTAGGAGCATTTCCTTTATATTTTGACCAAAGTTTATCCGCAAGTATAAACATTTTATCATGCAGGTCTTTTTTGTGATCTACAGCAATTTTGTAGATCTCATCAGCTGAATAACCTGATTGAATATCAAAGCCGAATTTTTTAGCATACAAAGCTTGTCCTAATCTAAAAGAACGGGGTGTTTTATTTGGCAATGCTTTCAACCAATCTGCATAATTTTTAATTGCTTGTACAGAAACTTTCGACTTGTCAAGCATTTCTTTTTTTTCTGCAGCACTTAATTTACTTTTTTCTAAGGCTGTACTCAAATCTGACTCAAAAACTGACAATCCTCCTAGATTTTGATCAATTGCAAGTTGCGTATGTTCAATAGTTGGATTTTTGATGTTCTGTTTAGCAGCTTCATAATAAGCAGGGATTCCATTCATTTTTGCATTAAAAGCACGCAGACGAACTTCTGCTGTATCGTAATTTCCGTTTAAAATTTCTGCAAAAGAACCACATACATTATATTCTGAAGGATTCCATTCTGAAGATTTTAATTCTTTGATACTAAACAACTTACTTTCCAACTGATTTTTTATCATATGAAAATCAGTCTTATTCTTGTCTGATAATTTTTCAATATCATATTTTTTCAAAGAATCTAATTGTGTATTTGCAAAATCAATTTGTTTTTTATCTGCCTCAGGATTTGGAATTACCAAGACACTGTCTAATTTATGATATCCAACAGCTGAAGCCCATCCTGGATTGATCTGCCATAGAGAAGTAACAAAACCATCCTTATATTTGTCAAATTTTTTATCCAAAGTTGTGTCTTCGGTAGATTTAGTGCTTTTATTACAGGAAAAGAGCAGCGTAATTGCAACAATTGAAACAAATAGTTTTCTCATATTTATTGTTTATAGGTGATAAAATACATTTAATCATGGCATTAATAAGCCAATAGGTCAACAAGTTCTTTTTCAAACCTGTCTTTTGGCAAAAACTGATCTTCCAATGCTTTTGTAAACGGAATTGGAGAATCCAGACTGGCTACTCTTTTTACCGGCCCGTCAAGATATTCAAAACACTGTTCCATAATTAAAGCTGAAATGTCGCTGGCAATTCCGCCAAACAAAGTGTCTTCCTGATAAATTATTACTTTTCCTGTCTTTTTAACCGATGCAAAGATAGTTTCGGTATCCAAAGGCTGTAAGGTTCTTAAATCAATTAAATCTGCCTCGATATCCGGATTTTTTTCTAAAGTTTCCAATGCCCAATGGACTGTTGCTCCAAAAGCAATAATCGTTATCTTTTTTCCCTCTTTTATCAAAGCCGCTTTTCCCAAGGGAATCGTATAATAATCATTTGGTACATCCTGATAAACGCTTCTGTACAACTGTTTATGCTCAAAAAACAACACTGGATTAGGATCGTTTATGGAAGTATTTAATAACCCTTTTGCATCATATGGAAAAGCAGGATAAACCACTTTTAATCCTGGAGTTTTGGTGAACCATGCTTCGTTTGTTTGCGAATGAAACGGCCCTGCCTGGGTTCCGCCACCGCAAGGCATTCGTACTACAACATCCGCTTTTTCGCCCCAGCGATAATGTGATTTAGCCAATAAATTTACAATCGGATTGAAACCGGTCGATACAAAATCGGCAAATTGCATTTCAACAATCGCCTTATAGCCGTTAATTGACAATCCCATTCCGGCTGAAACAACTGCGCTTTCGCAAATTGGCGTATTTCGAACTCTGGCTTTTCCAAAAAACTCAACAAAACCGTCTGTTATTTTAAAGGCTCCACCATACTCTGCGATATCCTGTCCCATAATGACAAGATTTTCATGTCGTTTCATGGACTGTTCCAAACTATTTCTAATGGCATCTATAAAACGAAGATTTTTAAATTCTGATGAATGACTAATTCCTTCATGTTCATACCGTTTGTAAACATCTCCTAATTCACCTTCAAGAGTTGGAATTATTTCTGGTTCTGCATTTGCTATGGCTAAGTTTTCATCAATTTCCTGTTTGATTTCGTTGTGAAGCTGTTCATCAAAGTCGGCTGTCAAAATTCCAGCTTCTGTCAAAAAATTTCGATAATTTGTAACAGGATCTTTTGCTGCCCATTCCTCCATTAATTCCTGCGGGACATATTTTGTACCACTTGCCTCTTCATGACCACGCATTCTAAAGGTTTTAAATTCCAATAAAACCGGATGTGGATTCTCCTGCATTTGTTCTTTCAGCTTCGAAAGTTTGTTATAAACTTCCAGAATATTATTCCCGTCAATAATATGACTTTCCATTCCGTACCCAATACCTTTATCTGCAAGGTTTTCACATAGATACTGTTCATTGGTAGGAGTCGAAAGTCCATAACCATTATTTTCAATGATAAACATTACAGGTAATTTCCATACTGCAGCAATATTTAAAGCTTCATGAAAATCACCTTCGCTGGTTGCGCCTTCTCCGGTAAAAACAGCTGTTATTTTTTTATTATTCTGAAGTTTATCGGCTAAGGCGATTCCGTCTGCAATTCCTAATTGCGGACCGAGATGCGAAATCATTCCGATGATTTTATATTCCTGGGTTCCAAAATGAAAACTGCGATCCCTGCCTTTTGTAAAACCATTCGCTTTTCCCTGCCATTGCGAAAACAATCGGTGCAGCGGAATATTTCTTGAAGTAAAAACTCCCAGATTTCTATGCATAGGCAACACATATTCCGATTCATCCAGAACTGCTGTAACGCCAACTGCTATAGCCTCCTGCCCTATTCCTGAAAACCATTTGGATACTTTTCCCTGCCGAATTAAGATGAGCATCTTTTCTTCGATTAATCGAGGTTTCAGTAATTTTTTATATAAATCTAATAATTGAACATCAGTAAGGTCTTGTCTGTAAAAGATCATTTGGTTGGGTTTTGCTGTTTCAAATATATTAAAATATAACAATTCAAACACTAAGGGTTAGATAAATAACACTGCAAATGATTAAGAGTTCAATAAATA
This sequence comes from uncultured Flavobacterium sp., assembly GCA_965650235.1. Classification (GTDB taxonomy): domain Bacteria; phylum Bacteroidota; class Bacteroidia; order Flavobacteriales; family Flavobacteriaceae; genus Flavobacterium. The sequence continues at coordinate 7,163 of CBFGNY010000191.1, forward strand.
GAAAATATAGACTGAAAAGTAATTTTTTGCATCATTTAACCAACAAAATAAGGAGCCAATATATCTTCAAAATTATATAAACCTTCTTCTTTGTCTTTTAAATTTTCGGCTACAAATACTACACCGCTGCCAAAAGCTTCACGGGAAATACTCTCATGAATTAATCTGACAGTTTGAAAAGGAAACCCGAAAACAACTTCATGCTTGCCTACAATTCCACCGGCCCTTACCGAATTTATATCATTTTCTTCCAAATCCAATGTTTCTGCGATTTTAAGGGCTGTTCCTGAAACACCGTCTTTTCCCTTAAAATGTTCTTCAATGATTTCGATATCAACCCACGGAGCAATTCTCTTCAAGAATTTAGATGCAAACAACAGATAATTCACTCCCAGCGTAATGTTTGGGCTCCAAAACACCGTCGTTTGCGTTGAAAGAGTCTTTAAAAAATCTTTTTCTTTGTTAGAATAATGAGAAATTGCAGAGATGATTTTTATCTTTCTCTTACTGGCTTCCTCTCCATAACTGTAAATTCCGGAAGCTGACGAAAAATCAATTATCATATCGACAGGGCTATTATCCAGTAATTCGGCTATAGAAACAGACGTACTGGAGTAAATCTTTCCTGTCTCATCAGGGGTAATTCCTAAATATTCAGAAACAGTTCGATTATCTAAATTGCTGCTTTTTTTTAAAACCCATTTTAAGGAAAAATTTTTGTTTTGTAATATTACCGAAGCCACAGCTTTGCCTGTTTTCCCAAATCCTATTAAACCTATATTCATGAATGCCTTTTTTTTATAAAAATAGATTTTTCGTAAAGAAAGCTGGCAGATTTTTTTTAGATTT
>CBFGNY010000192.1:0-7956 GCA_965650235.1 uncultured Flavobacterium sp.
TAAACTCATCCAAAAAAACATCCCCGTAAGCATTTGTTAACTGTAAAGCTCCTCCTAAAAACATAGAAAAGATAAAAAACAGTGCCATTTTATAATTCCCAAACAATTTAAAAGCCTCTAAACCTAAAGTTTCTACCCAGGAAGCATCTTCTTTAGTCAAACGTTGTGGCTTACATTTTGGCAAAGTAAAAGAGTATATACCTAAAATTAAAGCGCCAATTCCGGCAATATAAAATTGATATTCTGTTGCTTTGCTTCCACTTAAATTCGTAATCCACATTGCTGCAATAAAACCTATAGTTCCCCAAACCCTAATAGGCGGAAAATCTTTTACTATATTTTTATTATTTAATTTAAGTGAAGTATAAGATATGGAATTGCTCAAAGCGATTGTTGGCATATAGCAGCACATTGCTGCCAGCATTACATAAATAAAATTTTCAGGAGTAGTAACTTGAGCAATGCCAAACAATACTACTGCATACAAAATGTGCAGTACTCCATAAAGTTTTTCAGCATTTATCCATCTATCGGCAATAATTCCGGTTAAAGTTGGCATAAATAAAGAGGCAATTCCCATAGTTCCAAAAACAAGACCAAATTGGGTACCTTCCCAGTTTTTAGTTCCAAACCAATAATTCCCAATTGTAATTAGCCAGGCTCCCCAAACAAAGAATTGAAGAAAACTCATTACAATTAATCTGTTTTTAATTCCCATATGATGAAATTGTCTTAAATAAATGAAGCGGTAAAACTACCATTAAAAATGAAATCTGCAAAGTATTAAAGAGTTTTAACAACCTCATTTACCAATTCTAAAACAGCTGCAAATTGCTCTTCCTTATTTAAGTAGGAATTATCAATTTCTATAGCATCATCGGCTATTACCAAAGGAGAATCTTCACGGTGTGTATCTATATAATCTCTTTCGACCACATTTTTTAAAACATCTTCATAAGATACATTATCACCTTTTTGCTGTAATTCATCAAAACGTCTCTGTGCACGGGTCTCTGCACTGGCGGTCATGAAAATTTTGAGTTCGGCAGTAGGAAAAACGACTGTTCCTATATCTCTGCCATCCATTACGATAGCCTTGTTGGTTCCCATTTCCTGTTGCTGTTCTACTAATTTTGAACGAACTTCAGAAACTTCGGCAACTTTACTCACAAAACTGGAAACTTCTATGGTACGGATTTGTTTTTCGACATTTTCCCCATTCAGGTACATCTCTGCAAAACCTAAATCAGCATTGTATCTAAACTCTAATTGAATTTTAGGAAGTGAATCAATTAAAGCTTTTTTATCAAAAAAATCGGCTTTAATAAAATTATTATTCATTGCAAAAAAAGCAACTGCCCGATACATTGCTCCAGTGTCTACATAAACATAAGCAAGTTCCTTGGCCAATTGTTTTGCTAAAGTGCTTTTCCCGGTTGATGAAAAGCCGTCTATAGCAATTGTAATGTTTCTCAAAGTGGTAATTTTAAATTAAGGGATTTTATTATTTGTTTAATAATAAATATCTAAAAGGATGTTTGATTTTGAAGAATCAATTATTTTCTCGATTCTTTTAAAAAAATGTTCATTGACCATAGGGCAACCGTGGCTACGACTGATATAATGATCTTGTTCTTCGTATGGAACTGCTGAATAATGATGTAAAACAATCGCTCTTTTGAATGCATTGCTATTCGTTTCGTCCAGACCAAATAATCGATATGCTTTTCCGAAAATACCATTATAATTGTTTCCAATGGAATATCTTCCTAACGAAGTGCTATTTGAATTGGGTACATTACTAAATTTCAATTCTCCTTTGATTCCTGTCTCTGAACCACATCCGTGGGCTACAAGCCCCTGATCTAAAATTTTATTGTTCTGTAAATCATAAACGAAAAAACGATTTTTTCCGGATGGAATTCTCATGTCAATAAAAAAAGCAATTTTAGAATTGTATTTAGAATTAACATTCAACATTGATTTCATTTCATCAATTCTAAAATTAATTCTTTCTATTTCCAGGCTATTTGGTTCATCTTTAAAGTAAGGCTTTGCGCTGATAAATAAACCGGATAGTATTACAACTAAAATTAAATTAAATATTTTCATATAAAAATCATTATTGAAGATTAATATTTAAACCAAAAAGACTTGTATTTGCTGCTAATGTATATCTAGAATACGAATAATTAAATTTTAATCGATTCATTTTTAATCCAAAACCTAATGAAACCCCTGAAAAATTACGCTGTTCTTCAATTCTTAATTCTTCTGCTCTTCTAAAATTATATCCTAATCGAATATTGAATGCTTTTTTAGGAAAGAGTTCTAAGCCAAAAACCACGTGTCTCAAAGCATTATTTACAAATGAAACTTTATCCTCTTCTGTTGAACCATCTATATTACCTTCTCCACGAACAGGATTCGAAAAAGAGATGTTCCACTGCTGCAAATTTTCTAAAGAAAGATGCCATCTAATTGGTACGTGATCTAATTCTTGTGAAACACCTGCAATAATCTCAAGAGGTAATTTTTCTTTTATGCCTGAGTAAGTGGTAAATTGAGTTCCAATATTTCGTATTGCAAGTGCCCAGTTTACATCATTTCTTTCGTCAATGAACAAAAAACCTAAATCTAATGCGCCACCTACAGAATTATAACTCTCTAAAGTAGATGTAATTAATTTCGCATTTGCCCCTATATGTATATCTGTATAAGGAATATTATATGCATACCCTACTGAAAGAGCTCCTTCACTTCCTGTAAAATCAGATGTAGGCTGACCATTTTCATCATATCCTTCAAAAGTACCGTAATTTATATAGCTTATACCGGTATAAAATGTCTGTAAATGTCTGTCATAAGTATAAGCGTAAGAGGCAGTCCCGTAAGAAGCTTCCCCATAATAATTACCGTAATTCATTGCCAGATGATTATCCATATCTGCATTTAATGTCGCCGGATTAAACATTACCTGATTAACATCCTCATCATAAATGGTAATTGATTTTCCACCTAAAGCCGCTTGTCTTGGTGAAGTTGTCAAATTCAAAAACTGATATGCATACCGCCCTCCTATTTGGCCGAAAGAAAGCGAAGTGCAAAACAAAAAAAACAGAATATTTTTTTTTAACATTTATGTTTATAGGAGCTTAATCTGCATTAGAACGTAAATATGAGTACAAAATTATAATCCTGAAACATTTAAATTTTAAAATATAAGCTTATAATTATGTAATTTTTGTAATACGGTAGCAAAATTACACAAAAACAAATTATAATTACACAGAATTTAAGAAATATTTGGGACTCATATACATTTTACAATGCTGTTATTTAAATACTTAGATCTTCAATATCATTATAATGTACTTTTTGAATGATAGTACCATTCTGAATAACAACTATACTTGGATTTGCTCTTTCGATTGTTTTTAAGGCTGTAGCATCACAAAAATAAAAATCAATATTTAAACCGTATCGTTTTTTAGCATTTTCGATTATTTCTGTACCTGAAGCTGTCATTCCAATCACTTTATATCCTTTTGCTTTGGCTTCCTGAGTTAATTTTTCTAACTTTTTCATTCCATCCGGATTAGATAAAGTCAAATCATAAGTTACAAAGACCAGTAGTTTTGGTTCTTTCAACAATTCTTCTTTATAATCAGAATCGTCTTTGGTCATTGTAAAATCATGAATTGGCGGTACATAACCCTCTGTAATTATTTTGTCTTTACGATCAACAAAAGTTGCCCCTTCGGGAATATTCATTAAATCTTTTTCGGTAAATTCTTTATTAACACCATTTACTTTGTAAATAAAAATCATTTCTACAACTGATTTTGGTGCTCCTTCCGGGATTTCCATTGCTTTCTCGATATTAGTTCCCACTTTATAAGGACGGAAATCTTTTATCGGATTGTGATTCAATACCCAAACTGCCATAAATGCACACAAGGCAATGCTTGCGAACGTAATAATATTTGTAATTGGGGCTGAAAATAATGGCTTTACTAATTTTTTATTAATGAATAAAATCAGAATAAAGAAAAGCAATACCACATCTTTGGTAAAGGATTCCCAAGGCGTCAAGTGTAAAGCATCACCAAAACAGCCGCAATCTTTAACTACATCAAAATAAGCAGAGTAAAAAGTAAGGAAAGTGAAGAAAATTATTAAAAGTAACAGACACCATATTGTCGCTTTTGCTTTATAACCTACCAATAACATAACACCCAAAACCACTTCTAAAATCACTAAGAAAATTGCTAATCCTAAAGCTAATGGCTCTAAAAAAGGCATATTAAAGACCGGTTCGCTAAAATATTCAGCCAATTTATAAGAGAAACCAACAGGATCATTTAGTTTAATTAATCCGGAAATTATAAATAGTACGCCAACAAAAAGGCGGGAGAATTGGGTAATGATATTTTTCATTTTTAAAATTTGGGTTTTAATTTGAAATCTATTGTTTTGATGTAAGAGGGTTCAGAATTAAAGCAAAAACAGCATAATTAATCATATCCTGATAATTGGCATCAATGCCTTCAGAAACAAGGGTTTTACCTTTATTATCTTCAATTTGCTTTACGCGAAGGAGTTTTTGCAGAATCAAATCGGTTAATGAACTTATCCGCATATCACGCCAGGCTTCTCCATAATCATGATTTTTGGCTTCCATTAGCTCTTTCGTTAATTTAATTTTAGCATCATATAATTCGGTAGCTTTTTCAACGTCAAGATCAGGCTGATCAGCAATTCCTAATTCCAGTTGAATCAAAGCCATAATCGAATAATTAATGATTCCGATAAATTCTCCTTTTTCATCTTCATCAACTTTACGGATTTCATTTTCCTGCAAGCTTCTGATTCTTTGCGCTTTTATAAATATCTGGTCTGTTAACGAAGGTAATCTTAAAATACGCCATGCACTACCATAATCTTTCATTTTATTGATAAATAAGGTACGGCAAACTGTAATCACATTATCAAATTCAAGGGAAGTATTCTTCATTTATTGCTGTATATTTGCTAAAATTTCTTCAAAAATAAGGATAATATTAAAGAGTTTCAAGTTTCAGGTTTTCTTTGTTTCAAGTTTTTTGAAATAAGCTTTCTTAACCTGAAACCGGAATCAAATAAACTTGAAATAAAATGTTGATTAACTGCAAAGGACAACTTATTGATTTGTCAGTTCCTAAAGTAATGGGGATTTTAAATGTGACGCCTAATTCATTTTTTGATGGAGGAAAATATAAAAATGAAGATGAAATAATCTCTCAAGTAGACAAAATGCGGAGTGATGGCGCAACATTTATAGATATTGGTGCGTATTCTAGCAAACCAAGTGCTGAATTTGTTTCTGAAAAAGAAGAAATTAATCGTATTATTCCGGTTATCGAATTGATTTTAAAACATTTTCCCGAAACATTGCTATCAATCGATACTTTTAGGGCTGAAGTTGCAAAAATAAGTATAGAAAATGGTGCAGCAATTATCAACGATATTGCAGCTGGGGAATTAGACAATAAAATGTTTGATGTTATTGCTCAATATAATGTTCCTTACATCATGATGCACATGCGGGGAAATCCTCAAACAATGCAGGGTTTAACTCAATATGATGACATTGTAAAAGAAATGCTTTTCTATTTTTCTGAAAAAGTAAAAAAAGCCAGAAGCCTCGGAATTAATGATTTAATTTTAGATCCGGGTTTTGGATTTGCCAAAACAACCGATCAGAATTATGAAGTTTTGCAAAAAATGGAGCTTTTCAATCTGTTGGAATTACCAATTTTGGCAGGTGTTTCAAGAAAATCAATGATCTATAAAACACTGAACAATTCGGCTCAGGAAGCTTTAAACGGAACAACTGTCATCAATACGATTGCGTTAATGAAAGGAGCAAATATACTTCGGGTTCACGATGTTAAAGAAGCTGTGGAATGTGTGACTTTGTTTAATAAAATAAGCCAGAAATAAGCATCCATATAAGGCTTATTTCTGGCTTGACTTATAAATTTTCTTTAATTATTTATATATAACGCCCACTTTTGCAGCTATTTCTTTTGCCTGGGGAATTAATGATTTTAAATTGTTGATTCTTGTAGCATCAGAAGGATGCGTACTTAAAAATTCAGGAGTACCTGAACCTCCTGATTTAGCAGACATTCTGGTCCAGAATGCAATCGAATCATCAGGATTATAACCTGCTATTGCCATTAGTGTCAAACCAATTTTATCTGCTTCACTTTCATTGCTTCTGCTAAAGGGCAGCATCACTCCTACTTCTGATCCCAGTCCATAATATTTTTGCCACATTTGTTGATTTTCTGCACTTTGACTACCTGTAGCAACAGCTACTCCAACTGCTCCTAATTGCTGTAATTGTGCAGCACTCATTCTTTGGGCTCCATGATTTGCTAAAGCGTGTGAAACTTCGTGTCCCATAACCGTAGCTAAACCTGCATCATCTTTTGTAATTGGCAAAATGCCTGAATAAACAACAATTTTCCCTCCTGGCAAACACCATGCATTTACTTCTTTGTTATCTACTAATTTATACTCCCAGCGATAGTCTTTAAGATATTGTGCCTGTCCTAAATAAGTCAAATATTTTTCGGCAGCAGCTTTAATTCTGGATCCTACAAGTTCCACTTTTTTAGCATCAGAAGTTCCGGATATTACTTTGTTTTCCTTTAGAAAAGTATCATATTGCTGAAAAGAAGATGGAAACAATTGGCTATTGGAAACAAAATTAAGGTCTTTTTTCCCCGTAACAGGATTTGTTGCGCAGGAATAAAAAAGTATTATATAAGCGGTAAGTGATAAGATTTTTTTCATGATGTGTTAATTTTTATAACGCAAATGTACTCAAATTTGCATTTTTATCTTTATATAATTTATAATTAAAATATTATAATTTTAATTAATTCAAAAACTTAAACAAACTTATATATTTAATAAACAACACATTAATTAGTAAAAATATTTAACTAATTGATCAATATATTTTACATAAAAACAATAATTTTAAATTCTATTTTGTTAATTTTAACAACTTTGAATTTTGATTTTAAACGCCAGATTTACAACACAATAATTTCTTTTTCCAACTTCCTTATGGTAATTAATCCGAAACGTTTATTTGCATCATTTTTTTTTATATTATCAATCTCTTCGTTTGCGCAGATTGATGATAATAATAAAAAAATAATGTCTGTTGCTAAGAACTCTCCGGAAAAAGAAGAAAAAAAAGTTGTTACTTCTTTTTATAAAATGTATAATAAAGGAGAAGAAAAAAAAGCACTTAAGAATGTCAGGTCTTTTTTAAAAAAAGCAAGGTATCCTTCGAATATAGCCAGTCTTACTTTGTTACAAGCTTATTATTATAATAAAAGATCCATTTTGGATTCTTCTATTCATTATACCAATCAAGCCCTAAAGTACAATACCAAAATAACTAATGATTCCTTAAAAAACAGGCTTTTTGGCTTAGGATACAATTTAATGGGATTGAATTACAAAAAGAAAGGATTATTTGAAGTAAGCAAAAAATGGCATTTAAAAGGTCTTGAGGTCTCTCAAAAATATAAGGAAACCAATTTATATTACACCCACCTGCACGGTTTAGCAGTTGTTTACCAAGCATTAGGAGACAATGAAAATGCTTTAAAATCATATAAAGAGTGTCTTGAATATAAAAAAGATGCCGAAATATCTTTAGGCAGCTATATTAACATGGGAGATATTTATTCTGATAAAAAAGATTATGAAAAAGGCAATTATTATTATAGTTTAGGAAAACAACTCAGTGAAAAAACAAATAATCCGCAGGCGAGTGCCGTAATTTCACTAAGTATTGGTGCAAATTATCAATTGCAGCAAAAAACAAATGATGCCATAAAAATGTATAATGAAGTGGTTTCAATTGCTGATAAAAATGAATTAAAC
>CBFGNY010000193.1:0-7939 GCA_965650235.1 uncultured Flavobacterium sp.
TTTTAAATGAGTCGATGCGTTTATACCCGCCAGCCTGGATTACGGACAGGCAAAATGTAGAAGATGATATCTTAGGTCAATTTTATATAAAGAAAGGAACATTGATTGGAGTTTCTTTTTATGAACTTCATCGTAATCCTAAATATTGGGATGATCCAAATGATTTTATTCCCGAGCGGTTTCTTGGTGAACAAAAAAAACAATCAATGCAATATTTTTATCCATTTGGTGCAGGCCCAAGAATGTGTATTGGGACCGGATTTGCTATTTACGAAATGTGCCTGACATTGTCTCATATTGTAAAGAAATACAAGATTAAATCAACACAAAAAGAAATTCAGTTTAATCCCTTAATTACCTTAAAACCTGTTGGTGTAGAAGTTTTATTCTCTAAAAGATGAGCATTGATTCTAAAGAGACATATTCGAAATTTATTAAATCAGAAGCCAAACGACTTGGTTTTCTTTCTTGTGGGATATCTAAAGCTGGATTCTTAGAGCAAGAAGCGCCCAGACTTGAAAAATGGCTAAAAAATAATCATAATGGTCAAATGGCTTACATGGAAAACCATTTTGACAAACGCCTTGATCCTACATTATTAGTTGATGATGCAAAAAGTGTGGTGTCACTTTTACTGAATTACTATCCTTCTGAAATTCAAAATAATGAAAGTTTCAAAATTTCTAAATATGCATACGGTCAGGATTATCATTTTGTTATTAAAGAAAAACTAAAAGAATTTCTTCATTCTATTCAGTCAGCTATTGGCGAAGTTTGTGGTCGTGCTTTTGTAGATTCTGCGCCTGTTTTAGATAAGGCATGGGCAGCTAAAAGCGGTTTGGGCTGGATTGGTAAAAACAGCAATCTGTTAACTCAAAAAGTAGGTTCTTTTTACTTTATAGCTGAACTTATTTTAGACCTGGATTTAGAATATGACCATGCAACAACAGATCATTGCGGTTCGTGTACAGCTTGTATTGATGCCTGTCCTACTGAAGCAATAGTTACTCCTTATGTTGTCGACGGAAGTAAGTGTATTTCTTATTATACAATTGAACTAAAGGAAAATATTCCGTATGAGATGAAAGGAAAATTTGATGAATGGATGTTTGGCTGTGATACTTGTCAGGATGTTTGTCCCTGGAACCGTTTTTCAAAACCCCACTCAGAACCATTGTTTAGTCCAAATCCGGAGTTACTTTCTTTTTCTAAGAAAGATTGGGTTGAAATTACAGAAGAAACCTTTCGTGTAGTTTTTAAAAATTCTCCCATCAAAAGAACTAAGTTTGATGGTCTGAAAAGAAATATTAAATTTTTAGAATAATTCTGAAAAGAATTATTAGGAAGAAAGTTAAAAATAATAATTATTTCAAAAAATATAAAAAAAATCAAAGGAATTGAGCCTAAGAGATGACAGGAAAAGTAAAATGTAGCGAGGAAGAGCATCAGTTAAACCGAAGAAGTGAATTTATCATTAGAAAGTTATAATTTAATTTGCACCCTAAAAAGACCTTTTCATGAATTTGAAAAGGTCTTTTTTGTTTGGTCAAATATATTAATTTCCGAAACCGTCTTTCTTTTAGATTTGACGGTTTTGTTTTATAATAATCTTAGTTCAGCTTTAAGTAATTGATTAACAAAGAATAATAAGGTCAATAAAAGCTTGTAAGTAAATCTGTGAATTGCCTCCAGCTTGAGTTGGAGATAAATTAAGTAAAGAGAAATTGACTCTAGCCGAAATGCGCAGAAGTTTCATTTTGCTAAAGTCCTTTGCTGTAATTTAAATTATAATTATCCAGCTGAGCTCTTCGTAAGGAATGGACAGATAGTTCTTGATTATTGCATTGCTGTCTTCAGGTGTTTTTAAATTTATTTAAAAAATATATATAAATAGGTGAGTACTTAATCAACAAGTTGTCCTCTATGTTTTTGTAACCTCATTTATTTATTCGAAATATGGTCAAATTATCTGCTATAAACTATTGTTGAATAAAATTTAAACAGGCTCTATGCAATTAGCTAAAAGCCATTCCATAGAAAATCAACGACAACGCATATGGAAAGCGAAATAATTATTTTCAAAACAATTTTATTCTTCAATAAAAAACACAGGTAACAACGAAGAAATAAGTTTTAGATTTTGTTTTTAGCAATTAAATGGCATAAGGTTACTTTAAATAATTATCCATTTTATATTATGAAAAAAATTTTACTTCAAAAAAACATTTCATTTCTTTTTTTTAATAATATTCTGAAAAAAGGGTTCTTTTTATATTTGTTTTTTGTTCTTTTTTTAACAAAAGCAGATGCACAAATAATTTTTAATGAGAATTTTGGAAAAACTACTGTTAGTCAAACGTCTCCCTATGTACCTTCAGGATCTTATACTTTTGTGAGTCCTACAGGGACTGTCAATGATGGAGCGGGTATACTTGGTAAGTTTAATAATCATTCTGTGCATTTAGAAAAAAATAGTTGTTATAGACTTAACTTTGCGGCGCATATTGTAGTGGCCAGCTCTACAATTACTTTTGAAGCTCTGGATGTTACCTCTGGTGCCTTGTTAAATACCCATACATTTCCCTGGATTGGGACAGAAGATAATTACTGGACTGAATTTAGTTATGATTTTAAAATTCCTGCAGGATGTTCAAGTTCTGATGTAAAAATTGTATTAAGGATTAGTGATCATATAGGTAATGATTATTATATTGACGACTTTTCAGTAGAAAAATTGGAAACTTGTACAGCTACTAATATTACTTGTCCAGAAGGTACTTCACCTCCTGATAATGATAATGATGGGGTTCTGGATAGTTCTGATTTAGATGATGATAATGATGGTGTTCTTGATACGGATGAGTGTAATTCTTCTCAACGAATTACGAATACCAGTTTTACTGATGAAGGTAATGGTGTAAATACTAGTTCTGTTTCAAATTGGACGCTGAGTAGTGGTACATTATACGCAGATAACAATGGAATTCAATTTGAAAATAATAATACTTCTCAAACTTTTTCACAAAATATCACTAATTTTTATTCAGATGTAAATGGAAAAAAAATAATTAATGTTTCGTTTATTTCTATGACAGAGTCGCCTGTTTTAAAATCAGATAATATTCAGTTTACAATTGGATATAATGGTTTTGACTATGCCAGAATTGAAACGGTAAGAGAAGCAACATCAACTTCTTCGACTACTGCTACAATAACATATTTAAATGGTGCTACTGGAAACTTAGTTAGTCCCATCCGTCATGATAATAGAACGGGAGTCTCAGAGCCTATCCAAAATCTTCAATTGTCTATACCAGTAGATACACCTTCATCTGGTGCGGTATCATTTTTCTTTGATGCTCATTTAACAGGAAATCCTACAGATAATATTAATGACGATGATTTGCTTTTAGTTTCAGTATCTGTAAATTCATGTACGGATTTTGATGACGATGGGATTCCAAATTATTTAGATTTAGATTCAGATGGAGATGGTTGCTCAGATGCCAATGAATATTATAATTCTAGTACAGCCGATGGAGGAGATGGTGGTGTTTATGGTGCAGGGGTGCCAACTGTAGATGCTACAGGAAAAGTAATTGATCCAGTTGCTGCTCCATATACTGGAACTTATACAAATGCAATAAGCGTTGGTGCAGCAAGTATATTAAATTCTTCCACACCAGCAGATCAAACTACAAACGCAGGTGAGAATGCAACATTTGCGACAACTGTGACTACGGCAGGATCAGGTACAACGCAACACCAATGGCAAATAAGTACAGATAATGCTACTACTTGGACTAATATAACAAATGGAGCCCCATATTCAGGAGTTACAACAGGAACCTTAATTGTTACTGGAGCAACTGCAGGAATGAATGGCTACAAGTATAGAGATTTGGTTTCGCAAAGTAATAGAATTTGTGCTGTAGAATCACGAATTGCTACAATGGTTGTACATAATGATATTCTTGCTGCTAATGATGGTTTGGCAACAGTTGATGGAATTAATGGATCATTAGAGTTTATTAATATTTTAGATAATGATTTATTAAACGGAATACCGATTAATCCTGCTGATGTAAATGTCAACATTCCAATGCTTAGTCCCTATTTCGAATTTAATTCAGATGGTACCGTGAGTGTTAAACCAAATACTCCCGGAGGAGAATACACATTTGCATATCAGATTTGTGAAAAAGCAGACCTGTTAAACTGTAGTACGGCAACATTAAATGTTTTTGTAGAAGTACCCGCAATTGCAATTATCAAAACGGCAACTTTCAATGATACAGATAATAGTGACTATGCAAATGCAGGAGAGACAATTACGTACAATTTTAAAGTAACCAATACAGGCAATGTTCCATTATCCGGAATAACGATTACAGATCCTTTACCGGGAGTTGTAGTTTCAGGACAACCAATTAGTTTGGGTGTAAACGAATTTGATGAGCATACATTTTCAGCAACCTATACTATTTTGCAAACGGATATAAACAAAGGAAATATTAGCAATCAGGCAACGGTAACAGGTAGCAGCGCTATAGGAATTACAGTAGAGGATAAATCAGATAAGGAAAATAATCTTGAAAATAATCCTACAGTTATAGATATAGACGGCTGTGCTATTAAAGTATTTAATGCAGTTTCTCCGAATATTGATGGTGATAATGATGAATTCTATATCCGAGGGATAGAGTGTTATCCTGATAATACAGTAGAGATTTACAATCGTTGGGGAGTTCTCGTATTCGAAAAAAATCATTATGATAATACAAATAATGCTTTCAAAGGAGTGTCTGAAGGACGAACCACATTTAAACAATCAGAAGGATTGCCTGACGGAACTTATTTTTACATATTAAAATATAAAGATAGTGCTGCCAGACAACATGAATCATCAGGTTATTTATATCTAAGCAAATAATAAAGAGATGACTTGTTATTTTATAGTAGCAAGTCCTTATAAATAAAAACAATTCAATGAAAAAATTAGTTTTAGTTTTCATGTTTTTTTCAGCCATGGGTTTTGCACAACAGGACTCGCAGTATACACAATATATGTATAACACTATTACGGTCAATCCGGCGTATGCGGGTTCTCGCGGTTTTTTAAGTGTTTTTGGACTTCATCGTTCACAATGGATTGGATTGGATGGTGCACCTGCAACAAATGCAATATCGGTTAATACACCTTTAAATGATTCCCGTTTAGGATTAGGAGTTTCCTTGGTAAATGACAAAATTGGGCCTACAGTCGAGAATACGTTTTCCGCAGATTTGTCTTATACCATTCCTGCCTCTGAAGAATTTAAACTTTCTTTTGGAATCAAGGCTACAGCGAATTTGTTTAATATTGATATGAATAAATTAGATCCGCAAAAAAAAGGAGACAGGCAATTTCAAAATTTGGATGGTAAGTTTTCGCCAAACATTGGGGCAGGTATTTATTGGCATTCTGATAAGGCTTATTTGGGTTTGTCAGTTCCTAATTTTATAGAAAGTAATCGTTATGATAATGAGGAAGTTGCTATTTTTAAAGAAAAACTGAACTATTATTTTATAGCAGGATATGTTTTTGATATCAATCCGGAAATTCAGTTTAAGCCGGCATTATTAACAAAATTGATAGAAGGGGCACCATTGCAGGTAGATTTTTCAGGAAATTTTATGTTTAACGAAAAATTTGTTTTAGGCTTGGGTTATCGTTGGAATGCTTCAATAAGTGCGATGGCAGGATTTCAGGTCTCAGAAGGATTATATGTTGGATATGCCTATGATCATGAAACGACAAGGCTTCAAAAATATAATTCAGGATCTCACGAGATTTTCTTGCGTTTTGAGTTGTTTAATAGTTACAGTAGAATTACTTCACCAAGATTTTTCTAAAATATATCTTAAGTTATGAAAGTTAAAAAAATAGGTTTTACCGCATTATTATCATTATTTGTTTTGATAGCAGTTGCTCAAAAAACAAGGATTGAAGATGCAGATAAAAAATACGAGATGTACGCTTATATTGATGCTGTTGCTGTATATGAAAAGGTGGCAGAAAAAGGATACAAGGACGAGAAAATGTTCCAGCGTCTTGGAAATGCATATTATTTTAATGCAGAATTGACAAAAGCATTAAAATGGTATGATCAACTTTTTATTATGAATGCAGAACAGGAGCCGGAGTATTTTTATAGATATGCACAATGCCTTAAAGCAAATGGCAATTATGAAAAAGCAGATGAAATACTGGAAAAATTCAATAAAAAAGTAAGCACGGATAAACGTGGAATATTATTTGAAAACAATAAAAATTACTTAGAGGTAATTAAAGCCAATTCAAATCGTTTTGAGATTTCGGATGCCGGAATAAATTCGGTTTTATCAGATTATGGTACTGCAATTTTGAATGACAAACTGATTTTTGCATCTGCTCGGGATACAGGTGGAGTTGCTAAAAAAACCTTTAAATGGACCAATAAATCTTTTACCAATTTATATTCTGCTTCTTTTATGCCTGACGGAAGTGTTGGAATTCCTGAGCGTTTTCAAAAGAATATCAACTCAAAGTTTAACGAATCGACACCTGTTTTTACTCAGGATGGTAAAACAATGTATTTTACCAGGAATAATTATTTAGACGGTAAAAGACGAAGAGATCAAAACAAAGTGACATTGCTAAAATTGTATAAGGCAACTTTAATCAATGAGCAATGGGAAGATATCAAAGAGCTTCCTTTTAATAGTGATCAATATAGCGTGGCGCATCCGGCATTAAGTACAGACGAAAAAACATTGTATTTCGCATCTGATATGCCTGGGACTTTCGGGCAATCGGACTTGTTTAAAGTAAGCATAAATGAAGATGGTACTTTTGGAAAACCTGAAAATTTAGGAGATGCAATAAATACGGAAGGAAGAGAAACTTTTCCATTCATTTCAGGGGATAACGAGCTGTATTTTGCCAGTGACGGAATACCGGGTTTAGGAGGTTTGGATATATTTGTTTCAAAAATAAATTCAGATTTTACTTTTGAAGAAGCACAAAATATTGGGGAACCAATAAATTCAAAACAAGATGATTTTACTTTTATTATTGACAAAAACAGAAAGGGTTTTTTCTCATCAAACAGGGAAAACGGGCATGGTTTTGACGATATCTACAGATTTACAGAAACTAAAAAACTAATTTGTACACAAGTTATAAAAGGAACAGTTAGTGATTTGGAAACTGGTGAAATAGTGTCGGATTCAAAAGTTGTTTTGCTGGATGAGCAATTCAATATAATCACTGAAAATGTATCTGATGTAAAAGGGAATTATGCTTTTGAAAATATTAATTGCGGAAAAAAATATTATGTAAGAGTTTCAAAAATTGATTACGAAACAAAGGAGGTTCCGGTTACAATTAAAAATATATCAGGAGAAACTGTGATACCGGTTCTGCTGGAAAAAAGAATCAAACCAATTGCTGTTGGAACTGATTTAGCTAAAGTTCTCGAAATTCCGATTATTTATTTTGATTTGGATAAGGCAACTATAAGAAAAGAATCTGCTTTTCAGTTAGAAAAAATTGTAGAGATATTAAATCAGTATCCTGATCTTAAATTAGATATACGCTCGCATACCGATAGCAGACAAACAACTAAATACAATGAGGTACTGTCTGATAAGAGAGCTAAGTCAACGATAAAATGGTTAGTTGATAAAGGAATAGATTCAAAGAGATTAACTGGAAAAGGCTATGGCGAAACACAATTGGTCAATCAATGTGCAGATGGTGTAAAATGTAGTGAAGAAGAACACCAGCTAAACAGACGCAGCGAATTTATTATAACAAATTTGAATTAAAATTTATCTTCAAAAAAGGATCTTTTCATAAAGTGAACTGCCCCCAAAAAGTTAGACACTATTTGGGGGCATTTTTATGGAAAGAAAG
>CBFGNY010000194.1:0-7781 GCA_965650235.1 uncultured Flavobacterium sp.
TGCACTTATTGAAACCATTCGTAAAGAAAATCCAAATGTACTTTTATTAGACGCTGGTGATATTTTTCAGGGAACTCCATATTTCAATTACTATGGGGGTGAGCTGGAGTTCAAACTGATGAGCATGATGAAATATGATGCTTCGACTATTGGAAATCATGATTTTGACAATGGTCTTGACGGATTGTATGCCCAAATGCCTCATGCCAGTTTTGAATTTATCTGCTCAAATTATGATTTTAGGAATACAGTCATGAACGGACTTGTAAAGCCCTATAAAATCTTTAACAAAAACGGAGTAAAAGTTGGTGTTTTTGGTTTAGGGATAGAACTTGAAGGACTTGTTGATAAAAAAATGTATCGGGAAACTGTTTATAACGATCCGGTAGAAATTGCTCTGGATATGACTCAAATACTGAAAAAAGAAGAGAAATGCGACTTGGTTATCTGCCTTTCACATTTGGGTTATAAATACAAAGACGGCTCTGAAAGAATTTGTGATCTGAAATTAGCGGAACTGACACAAGACATCGATTTGATTATTGGTGGACACACCCACACTTTTTTAGACAAACCTACAATAGTAAAAAATAAAGCTGGCGAAAATGTATTAATAAATCAAGTGGGATGTTACGGAATAAATTTAGGCAGAATCGATTTTTATTTCGACAAGAATAAGGCTCACACCAATGAAGGAAAATCAATTATCGTATAAAAATATGCGATAATTGATTTTTATTTTTCTGTACAAACTTATTAGTTTTGATTAAGTTTTGTGATAAAATCTTCCTCAGATAATATTGGAATATTTAATTTGGTAGCTTTTTCTAATTTAGCGGGTCCCATGTTATCTCCTGCTACTACAAAATCTGTTTTTGCAGAAATTGAACTTCCCACTTTTCCACCGTTGTCTTCAATAGTTTTCTTTAATTCATCTCTCGAAAATTGAGCAAAAACACCCGAAACAACAAATGTTTTACCAATGAATTTTTCGGTAGCGTTTGGGTTTATCTTTTCAACTATTTCAAATTGAACTCCATAACTTTTTAAGCGTTCAATTATTTTCTTGTTTTCTTCATTCTCAAAAAATTCAATTACGCTTCTGGCAATTCTTTCGCCTATTTCATCAACTAAAATTAATTCCATTAGTGAAGCCTGACTCAAAGCATCAATATTTTTGTAATGTTTGGCTAATTTTTTGGCAACAGTTTCACCTACAAAACGAATTCCGAGTGCAAAAAGAACACTTTCAAACGGAATTTCTTTTGATTTCTGAACGCCGTTTACCAGATTCTCGGCTGATTTTTGTGCCATTCTTTCGAGGTGTAAAATATCTTCTACTTTTAATTCATATAAATCAGCATAATTATGAACCAGGCCATTCTTGAAAAGCAAAGCAACTGTTTCACCGCCAAGACCTTCAATATCCATTGCTTTTCTTGAAATATAATGCTGAATTCGACCAATAATCTGTGGAGGACAGCCATAAAAATTAGGACAATAATGGTTTGCCTCGCCTTCTGTACGAACTAATTCGGTCTGACATTCCGGACAATGTGTAATATATTCAGTTTTTTGTGAGTTTTCTGGACGCTGTTCTAAATCAACAGCAATAATCTTCGGAATAATTTCTCCTCCTTTTTCTACAAAAACAGTATCATTTATTCTGATATCTAATTTCTCGATTTGATCGGCATTATGCAAAGAAGCTCTTTTTACAATAGTTCCCGCCAATTGCACAGGTACTAAATTTGCCACAGGAGTTATAGCTCCTGTACGACCAACCTGATAGGATATTGAATTTAATTTGGTCGAAACCTGTTCAGACTTAAATTTGTAAGCTATTGCCCAACGTGGCGATTTTGCAGTATATCCTAATTCCTGCTGATGCTGAAAGCTATTCACTTTTACTACGACACCATCAGTTTCGTACGGTAATTTATGGCGATGTACATCCCAATAATCAATAAAATCGAAGACTTCGTTCATATTATTGACTAATTTTGCTTCGCTTGGCACTTTAAAGCCCCAATCCCTCGCGGATTGTAATCCTTCAATTTGTGAAGAAAAAGGTAGTTTATTACTTGTAACCGAATATAATAAACATTCTAAAGGGCGTTTGGCAACCTCAGCACTATCCTGTAATTTCAAACTTCCTGAAGCTGTATTTCTAGGATTTGAATATGGCGTTTCTCCAATTTCAATCAATTCCTGATTCATTTTTTCAAAACCTTTCAAAGGCAGAATAATTTCGCCCCTAATATCGAATCTATCAGGATAATTACCTTTTAAGTGTAATGGAATCGATCTGATTGTCTTAATATTATTCGTAACCTCATCACCCTGAAAACCGTCTCCACGCGTTAAAGCCTGAACCAGTTTTCCGTTTTCGTATGTAATGCTTATTGAAGCGCCATCATATTTTAATTCACAAGTAAATTGTAAATTAACATTCCCCAGAACTCTCTGAATTCGGTTTTCCCAATCTAACAAATCTTCTTTAGAATAAGAATTATCCAAAGAATACATTCTGAACTGATGCGGAATGGTTTTAAAGTTTTTGGTAACAGTTCCTCCAACACGTTGCGTTGGAGAATGCTCATCAAAAAATTCAGGATGTTTATTTTCTAAATCCTGGAGCTCTTTTAGCTTTATATCAAAATCATAATCGGAAATTGTAGCACTATCAAGTACATAATAATTGTAATTGTGCTGATTAAGTTCGTTTCGTAAAGCCTGAATTGTCTCTTGGATACTCATAAATATTTAAAAAATGATGCTGATTATAATTTGGAAAACTAAATCTCAAAATTAGGATTATTTTATTGAAAAACATTAAAAACCTGAACTCGATTATTAATTTTTAGAACAGAAAGATTAGGTGTTTTTCTGCAAGCATCTTCCCTCTTTCAGTTAAGTTCACTGAACTACTATTAAAATAAAAGTGAAGTGAAGTAATCAGGGTTAAAAGGAAACATATTGATTCTTTTAACATTCCAAAAGAAAAATAATTATTCAAGATTTAATGTACCCAATGGTTTAAGAGTTGGAGACAATAATGATCGAATCCATGTCCAAAACCAAGAGTATTAAAAAATCAAAAATCAAGCTGCAAAATATTGCAGCTTGATTTCTTCTTGTCCATTATTCTTCAAAAAAGAATTAAACAAAACCAGCTTCCAAATGGTTTTAAGTTCTATACTTTTAAAATGATAATCAACAACCCTAAATAAAAACACCAATTTATTTTTGTATAATAATAAAATCCGAACGTCTGTTTAACAAATGCTCTTCTTCGGTGCATTTTACACCATTTTTGCATTTATTAATTAATCTGGTTTCGCCATAACCAATGGCACTTTCAATTCTGGAGGGATCAATGTTTTGTGAAATAATATAATCCTGGGTCGATTTTGCCCTGTTATCAGAAAGTTTCAGATTATAGGCATCTTTTCCTCTCGAATCTGTATGTGACTCGATTTTGATACGAATGTTAGGGAACTTTTGCATGATAAAAACTACTTTGGTTAATTCTTCAATAGCCAGAGGAGTAATATCAGATTTATCATAATCAAAATAAATTGGTTTCACATCTACCTTTTCAATCCCTTTCTTTTTCACCACCAAATCATCATAATTACTGAGTTCAAAATTGACATCAGGAATCTCGCCTGCGTTTTCCAATGTCGTTTCTACCGTTTTTTCGTCACTGCTGTAATTTGGCTTTGCTGCTATCATTTTAACTGTTTTTCCACATGGGACCACCAAAGCATATTTGCCTTCAAAATTCGTTTTTGTTTCACCAAGAATATTACTAAAAGAATTATACCCCATAATGCTAACATCTGTAAGGGGCAATCTTGTTTTACGGTCTATTGCAATGCCTGAAATGGTTTGATTGCAAACCGGAATACCTTTTGTAAAAGAATAGATATCGTCATCACCTTTTCCTCCTTCTCTATTTGAAGACATATAGCCAAAACGACCCGTTTTATCAATTATAAATGTAAAATCATCTTTATTGCTGTTAATAGGAGCACCTAAATTTTTAGGTTCCGAAAAGCTCCCGTCAGGCAAAATATTGCTTTCGTAGACATCCAGATCCCCCAATCCGTAATGTCCATCTGAAGAAAAATAAAGTTTTCCGTTACTAAAAAACGGGAAAAGGTCATTACCAATAGTATTGATTTTTGGTCCTAAATTTTTAGGCGAACTCATAGTTCCGTCAGTAGCAATTTTTACTACATACAAATCAGTTTCACCATATCCCCCAGGCATATCGGATGCAAAGAAAAGCCATTGTCCGTCTTCACTTAATGATGGATGTCCAACAGAATAGTCATTACTATTGAAAAATACTTTTTGTGGATTTTCTAGTTTGTTATCAACAATAGACCCCTTAACAATTTGAAAATTATTTGTTTTGGTTTCATCTACAACCAATTTATTTTTTTTGACGATGTTAGTCGAGTAATAAATTGTTTTACCATTGGCATCAAAAGTGGCTGTTGCTTCGTGGTATTTTGTCATTACGTTTGGCAAAAATACAGTTTCATTAAACAAACTTCCATCTGCAGCATTTCTTTCAGAGACATATAAATTCAGGAAAGGCTGATTGTTCCAGGTATACAATTTTTCGCTAAACTTTGTTGTATCTCTCGCAGAAGTAAAAACAACTTTATCCAGAAAAAATGTGGCTCCAAAATCAGACTTGCCGGTATTAATATCAAGATTTTTTATTTCGTAAAGCGATTTTGCTTTAGCGAGACTGTCCATTCGCTTTTTTTGAACAACATATCTGTTAATCTCGTTTTTATCGCCTTTTTTATCCAGATATTCTTTTGTAATCCTATTTGCTTCATCGTAATCCATTACAGCTTTCATTGATTGAATGTAGCGCAAATAATAAATATCTGTCAAATTATTTCCCTGTACTTCATACAATTTTCTGTACCATTTAAGTGCATTTCTGGAATCGGAAATAAAATAATACGAGTCGGCGGCATTTTTTAAAGTTTGTGCCGATGGATTTTTGATGTTCTGTAAAATTTCTTCATAAGCTTTTGAAGCATCAGTATAAGAATAATTTCTAAACAACGCATCGGCCTTTTTTAAATTAGTCTGAGCAAAACAAACCGTAAAGCTCAAAACCAGACTTAAGATATATAGTTTTTTCATAAGGTTTATTTTTAGAAGAATCGAGGAGATTTGATTTTACTCTGATTTTTATTAAACTGATAACGCAAAATGAATTCATGTGAACCGTCATTATACTTATTCAATTCGCTTACCGTGTAATCAAAAGCATATCCGAGGTAAAAACTTTTTGATAGTTGAAAACCTGCCAAAATGCTTACAGAATCATCTGTACGGTAAGATCCTCCGATAACAAATTTTTCATAAAGCATAAAGTTGGCTGAAACATCAGCAGTAAGCGGAGCTCCGCTTACTGCTTTTACTAAAAATGCAGGTTTGAATTTCAAATTCGGATTCAAATCAAATACATACCCTCCCATCAAATAATAATGTAAACGATCATAGCTTATAGATTCCTGAACATCATCATAATACTCGTTTTTGATAAAGCTTGGTATTGAAAAACCTAAATACCATTTATCAGTATAATAATAAATCCCGGCTCCAACGGCAATCTTCATTTGATTGTCAATATTTTGATTTAACAACACATCATTTGGGTCGTAGTATCTGCCCTTAGTCCAATCTATGTTAAGCATTCTCATACCAGCTTTTAAACCGAATGCGAGTCTTTTTTCATAGCCTAATGCTAAAGAATAAGAAAAGTTTCCGTCAAGATATAATTCGCTCGATGGACCAATTTTGTCATTAACAACACTTAATCCCAAACCAATCTTCTCGTTTCGAAGAGGTGCATGAATAGAAAATGATTGTGTCTCCGGAGCACCTGAAATTCCAACCCATTGCGAACGATGCAAAAGTGTAGCTTCTAAACCTCCTGTAGAACCTGCATAAGCCGGATTTACAGCCATAGTATTGTACATATATTGTGTATACTCCGGATCTTGTTGTGCATTTGCACTGAATGTGATGATAGAACATATTAAGATTAAATACGTTTCTACTGATTTTATATATAGTTTCATAACGATACTTATTTAGTTTAATTAATTGACGATTAAATAGTGCTTATCTCATAATAGATAACCATCCTTTTCTAATTTTTCCGTCTCCAATGTCTATCACATAAAAATAAGTACCGGTTGGCAACATATCTCCTCTATTTATAACTCCCGATACATTTGCTGTTCCGTTCCAATCGTTTTCATAACCTCTTTTGTTGTATACCAAAGCACCATATCTGTTAAAGACTTTCAATTCATTATTCGGATATGATTCAATACAATCAATTCTGAAAAGATCATTCGCTCCGTCGTTATTGGGCGTAAACTCATTATAAACAGTTAAACAAATTGGTTCTACTGATGCTGAAGCTGTATTATTTGTTGGATCAACATCTAAAGGAGTTGAAATTTCTATCGTTGCTACGTTTAAGTAATTACCATTTGGCAATACAATAACCCTAACTTCAAGAGTTTCACTTTCACCGGCATTTAAGGTTGGAATTGTCCAAAGCTGAGTGGCAGGATCATATACTCCGGTAGTTGTAGAAGACGATACTAATTCATATCCACTTGGAATTAATTCACTAACAAGTATATTAGTAATTGTGCCCTCACCCACATTATTCACGGTTATGGTAAAGACTACTTCATCACCAAAATTAGGAGTCGGATTACTAACAGTATTCGTTATCGTAAGATCTGAACATGTTGCTACTGTAACATTTAATGTTTTTGTAGTAGTTTCATCACATGTATTAATGTAGGTTACTGTCACTGTTCCCTGACCAACATCAGACCATGAAACTGTTACAGAACCATCGGCTGTTCCTCCGCCAGAAGTTATACTACCGTTTGTAACCGACCAAACATAATTTGATTTTCCGTTTGCTACAGAATATGTCACTCCCTGGAAGACGCAAGGTGTATCATCACTTGAAGTAATTGGATACAATGCATCATTTTCAAAACCTACAGTTATCGCTAAACGTTCTGCATCTGTACAACCATTTGTTGTATTACTTAATAATCCAGCATAATAAATTGTAGCTGTAAGTGGTGTATTTGCTGCTAATGGTGTTCCTCCTGTTGGAGTGATGTACCAAACAACATCTGACTCATTTACCTGAATATTAGCAATTGTTGGTGTTTTGGATAAACAAAATGTTTGCGTTGTACTTGTTGTAGTCACTACACCAGGAGTGTTTACATTTACTGTAACTGTTAATCGTACAGCATTTTCACATCCTATTGTATTTGAAATCGCTCCATAATATAATCCTGTCGCTAAAGGTGTTGCTGCCAGTAATGCAGTTCCGCCTGTTGGAGTGCCATACCAAACTACACTTGCTTCATTTACCTGAATATTAGCCACTGTTGGAGTATTTACTGAACAGAAGTTTTGAGTTGCTGAGTTGGTAGTTGGGATTGCAGTTTGATTATTGATGGTTACAGTTACCTGCAGTCTCGTAATGCTTTCACAACCTGTTACCGGATCCAAAATGGCTCCGAAATACATTCCGTTTGACAAGGCAGTTGTTGGGCTGATTGCGGTTGTACTTGTCAATGAATCGTACCAAACAACATTGGAATCGTTAACGTGGATATTGGCAACCGTTGGCGCATTACCTAAACAGAAATCCTGTGTATTGTCTGCAGTTGTCGGTGTTAAAGGGTCAGTAA
>CBFGNY010000195.1:0-7768 GCA_965650235.1 uncultured Flavobacterium sp.
GTTTTTATGTATTTTATTAAGCCAATATTGAGACACATGGGATGGGAGCTGAATTGCAGTGATCATTCTACAAATCGAAACATCCCGCTTATTTACCTGAATGTGCTCCGGCGCATCTGGACCGTATTAAAAGAATGTTTGCATTAGATAAAAATCACCCTTCAATCATCATCTGGTCTTTAGGAAATGAATGTGGAAATGGTCCGGTTTTTTATGATGCTTATGATTGGCTAAAACAAGCAGATACTACCCGTCCGGTTCAGTTTGAACAGGCAGGAGAGAACAGAAATACAGATATTGTAGCGCCTATGTACCCTGGAATTAAGAGTATGAAGGATTATGCAAATTCTGCAAAAAGCCGTCCTTATATTATGTGTGAGTATTCACATGCTATGGGAAACAGTAATGGTAATTTTCAGGAATACTGGGATATTATCAACAGCAGCAAACACATGCAGGGCGGGTTTATCTGGGATTGGGTTGATCAGGGCATAAAAACCAAAAACGAAAAAGGAATTACATTCTGGGCTTACGGAGGAGATTTGGGTGGAGAAAAATTGCATAATGATGAAAATTTTTGTGCAAACGGTCTAGTAAGCGCTAACAGGATTCCACATCCTGGGCTGTTGGAAGTTAAGAAAGTATATCAAAACATCCAGTTTCAGTTTAATAACGGAACTGATCTGGTGGTAACCAACCATTTTAATTTTATTAATCTTTCTAATTATACTTTTAAATGGGAATTAATTAAAAACGGATTAACAACGAAATCAGGGGAATTTAGTTTAGAGGCAAATCCGGAAGAAAGTAAAAAAGTGGCCCTAGATTTAGGGGTGACCGATGAAAATTCAGAATATTTCCTAAATGTTTTTGCGGTTTCAAAATACGATGAGGCTTTGGTTAAAAAAGGACATGAATTTGCCAGAGAGCAATTTAAAATTGGCAAAGGTTCCTATTTTAAAAACAATAACATTGCAAAAACAGCTTCAAAATTGAAGTATGCTGTGAAAAACAATATACTTTCTTTTGAAACAGAGAATAGCACAGGAGAATTTGATTTGCAAAAAGGCGAAATTCTGAAATACATGCTGAAAAATGGGGCAAATACCATTTTTACCAATTTTCCGGAACCTTATTTCTGGCGGGCTCCAACAGATAATGATTTTGGTAACGGAATGCAGAATAAATTAGTGATTTGGAAAGAAGCTTCAAAAAATCCAAAAGTGACGAGTGTTAACTTAGATAAAAATGCTTCAGAGGGTGTGCTAATAAAAGTAGCGTATCAATTAGCGCAGGCAGATGTTCCTTATACTGTTCATTATTTAATTCAGAATGATGGTTCGATAAAAGTTACGGCATCTATTGATTTGACTGGAAAAGATTTACCTGAACTACCTCGATTTGGCATGCGTTTAAAACTAAATGGCGCTTATGATAATTTGAGTTATTATGGAAGAGGTCCCTGGGAGAATTATTCAGATAGGAATACAGCTTCTTTTCTCGGACAATATTCAGACAAGGTACTAAATCAGTATACCAGAACTTATATCCGTCCACAGGAGTCAGGTTATAAAACAGATGTTCGCTGGCTGACTTTAGAAAATGCTGAAGGAAAAGGTATAAAAATAGAAGGATTGCAGCCTGTTGGTTTTAGCGCATTGAATGTGTCGACAGAAGATTTAGATCCGGGGAAAAAGAAATCGCAGCGTCATCCTTCTGATTTGGACTTAGAGTCAAAAGAAGCAGTTTATCTTCATATAGATTACAAGCAAAGGGGTGTAGGCGGTGATGACAGCTGGGGAAGACCACCTCATGAGCCTTATAGGTTGCTGGATAAGAAATACTCTTATTCATATGTAATTTCATTGGTTAATTAAGTTAGTGGTTGTGTGTTTTTAAAACCTATGATATTTTTCATAGGTTTTTTTTATAATTTTAGAAATTGAAGGCTAATTATAATTTTAATTAGAAATAATCTGTGTCCTATATTGATATATTTAATGTAACATGGATCAAAAGTATAATTTTGACACTATACTTTTATAATTAATAACATCTTCGCTTATATTAGGTGTTAATATAAAAAGAATATTTTTTAAAAATTATAATTACCCATTAGGTGTCATTATTAAAAAACCTCAGTTCGAGTGTTTTTTGTGAAGAGAAACGAAGCAAAAAATGTATCGAGAACCTTTTTTAATGATAATCTTCTGTTCTAGATACAATCCCGATGAAAAATCGGAATCACTCGAACTGACGAAAATTATCATCAAAAACAAATCACACCCAACGAGTTACAATTAATTCAAACACAATTATATTTTGAGAAA
The DNA here is from genome assembly GCA_965650235.1 of uncultured Flavobacterium sp. GTDB lineage: Bacteria > Bacteroidota > Bacteroidia > Flavobacteriales > Flavobacteriaceae > Flavobacterium. The sequence goes on from CBFGNY010000195.1 coordinate 2,331, forward strand.
CAGAATACTGTTATTTTTAATGCTCTTAGTTTATTTTACTGCTAAGCCACAAGGTGCAGGAAGTTCTCTTTCAAAATACAAACATGAAAAATATGATATTGGATATATTGGCATCAAAAACGGACTTGCTAATAATGCTGTTACAGCTGTTTATAAAGACAAACGAGGCCTAATGTGGTTTGGAACTTATGACGGTATAAGCCGGTATGACGGATATGATTTCCTGAATTTCAGAAATGAACCTCATGATGTTAATTCGCTGATTAATAATAGGATTGTAAGTATTTGTGGAACTCAAAATGAAATTTGGATTGGTACAAAAGGAGGAATTAGCATTTATAATTATAGGAGCAATCGCTTTAATACCAAGAATTATATAAATGCCAAAACTTCTAAAAGTGAGCCAATAGATTTTGTTGTCAACGACATCAGGGATTATAAATCAAATATGTACATAGCTACTGCCGGCAGTGGTTTGCTTTATTGTGCAGAAAAACAAGAAAAAGCCATTCAGATTCCCCTTTATTTAAAAGGAAAACTGCAATGGGATTATCATGTTCAGGGAATGGATTTTGATAAATCAGGTAAATTATGGTGCTCTGTTCCCGGTGCGGGACTTGTGACTATGGATCCATCATCAAAAAAACTTTCTGTTGTGTATTCTGATATTGTGGGCGGAGGTTGTGTTTTATATGATAAATTTTCAAATGTCTGGGTAGGAATTGAAGGACGTTTGCTGAAATATAATGTCCTAAATAAAACACATCATGTATATACCCATCAGGAAATTCAATATCCAATTTCTGATTTGATGTGCAAGCCTGATAAAAAGGAACTTTGGATTGCTACAGATGGAAATGGAATAGTAAAATACAATTACGATTCGGATACTTTCTCCTTACTAACTGAAAGTTTGAATGAAAAAAAACTCAACAGTAATGCCATTTCATCTTTATGCTTAGATAACAAAAAAAGGGTCTGGGTTGGAACTTTAAGAGGTGGGGTCAATAAAATTGAAGAAAGAAGAAGTCCTTTTACCACGGTTTCGAAAAATGAAAAAATCAAGAATACCCTGCCAAGCGATTTTATTCTTTCATTATGTGAGCAGGACAGTGATCGCCTTTGGATAGGAACAGATGGAGGAGGTGCAAGTTTATGGAATCGAAAAAACAATACATTTACAAATTATGCCTATAACTCAAATAATCTTAATTCACTGTCTAATAATTTTGTTTCGGCAATTATAAAAGACAAAAAAGGAATCTGGTTTGGAACTTATGGCGGAGGAATTAACTTTTTTAATTCCCAGACCCATAATTTTAAAAAATATAATCTTTATAATCCCAAATCAAATTTCATCCAGGATAATATCTGGGTGTTGTTTCGTGCCAAAAACAATGTATTATGGGCAGCATCTCCGGATGAAGAAGGATTATATCGATACAATGGAAAAACCGACCAATTTGATTTTGTGGATGCAAAAATCAGGGGAATCATTGCAATTACTGAAGATAAAAACGGAAATCTCTGGATAGGAAATTTTACAAAATTGTTTCAGCTCAACCCAGAAACAATGAAACGGAAAGAAATTGATGTAAAATACCCTGTACGATCCATTGTTTCCCTTTCTGATAAAAAAATGATTATAGGTACAGAAGGGGGAGGGTTAATGATTTTTAATCCCAAAACGCTGCAAAAGAGATTTCTGACTCAAAGAAACGGGCTTCCAAATAATTCCGTTTTAAATGTTGTTGAAGATAATCAGGGCACTTTTTGGTGCAGTACCTATAACGGATTATTTAAATATGATACAGTTAGCGGAAAAATTACAAGTTATCAGGATACTGACGGACTCCAGAGCAATCAGTTTAATTATAATGCAGCCCTGAAACTTTCTACGGGAGAAATAGTTTTTGGAGGAATCAAGGGGTTTAATATTATTGATACCAAAATAAACAATCAGATTCATGACTTCCCAAAACTGATCATAACATCTATAAAAGTAAATAATAAAGTTTTTGACCAATCTGGTTTAGCTTCTTTTGGAATTGATAAATTAAGATTGCCCTATGAAGAATCGATGTTAAACATTGATTTTGCAGCTTTAGAATACAGTTTGCCTGAAAAAATAACCTATGCTTATTTTCTGGATGGCTGGGATACACAGTGGCATTATGTTGATAATAGCAGAAGTGCTAATTATTCCAAAATAACAGAAGGTGATTATATTTTGAAAATTAAATCGACCAATGCAGAGGGAGTGTGGAATACTAAATCCATTTCTCTTCCTATTACGATATTACCGCCATGGTACAGAAGCAAATTAGCTTACTTCCTCTATTTTTTGGCAATCGCATCAATTATTTATGTAGTTGACAAATACCAGAGGCAACAGGAAAAGCTTAAATATGAGGTAAAACTTTCTCAGGATTTGGCAAAACAGGAAAAGGAACTAAATGAGAAAAAGCTAACGTTTTTTACTAATATTTCCCATGAGTTCAGATCACCATTAACCATGATAATCAATCCTTTAAAAGATATCATATATGGCACTGAACAGCAAATAGATCCTGGTGCTATAGAAATGGTGTACAGCAATTCCAGAAGATTACTAAGCTTGGTAGATCAGCTGCTTCTTTTTAGAAAGACAGAAACTGAAACCGGAAAACTTAAAATTGGGCAAATTGATATTGTGGAATTGAGTAAAGAGGTTTTCAGCTGTTTTGTTCACCATGCAAAAACAAAAAAAATAGATTACAGTTTTAGTATTTCCGAAGAAAAACTATTCGTTTATGTAGATAGGGAAAAAATAGAAATGGTCTTATTTAATTTGATTTCGAACGCTTTAAAATTTACCGATACCGGGGAAAAAAATGGAAAAGTTATAGTCACTTTACGCTGTTCAGGTAATCAGGTCATCATAAATGTTATTGATAACGGAGAAGGCGTTTTGGATGCTGATAAAGACAAAATATTTAATTTGTTTTACCAGTCAAATAATAATATAAAAAACAACCGAAAAGGATTTGGTATTGGCCTTTATCTGGTAAAACAATTCGTTACGCAGCATCATGGAGAAGTAAGCTGTCGTGATAATGAAAACGGAGGAGCAGTTTTTGAAATTAAATTGCCTCTGGGAAAAGAACATTTTGGAGATATCGAAATCCGGGAAGACTTAAGCCACAGAACCTTATTTTTAGAAGAGGCTCTTGAAGATAGAGTAATACAGGAAAATGTATTGGAAACAATTGAAGAGCCTGAAAACCTTGATGATTTAGTAAAAGATGCAAAAAGTATTTTGGTTGTAGATGACAATGCTCAGATTAGGAATTATTTAAAGCGCATCCTTGCCCCAAAATATCATATTACCGTGGCTGAAAGTGCCGAAGCAGCCTTAGCCATTATCAAAAAAGTCCTGCCTGATTTGATTATTTCTGATGTAGTAATGGGCGAAATGAATGGTGTAGCCTTTTGCAAGCATATAAAAACAGATGAAGAGTTAAAACATATTCCTGTAATATTACTTACAGGTGGAACTTCAGAAGAGGTAAAACTTAAAGGTGCAGAAGTAGGAGCAGACGATTATATTACGAAACCATTTGATATCGAATATTTATTGGCCAGAATCAGAGGGATATTTGCGAGAAGGGATAGTCAACAGGATTATATGCTTAATTCGGTTACAAAAAATACTGCAAGTCTAAAGATATCAGACGAGGATAAAAAACTGATAGATAAAATCGTTGATGTAATTGATGCTAATTTGGATGCAGAAAATTTTAATGTACACGATTTGGCATTTCACTTAGGAATGAGTTATTCTTTGGTTTATAAGAAAATTAAAAAAATTACAGGCAAATCGGTTTCTGAATTTACCCGAAATGTACGATTACGAAAAGTAGCCACCTTATTAATAACAACCGATCTACAAATTAGTGAAGCTGCTTCACTTGCAGGTTTTGGAGATATTAAATATTTTAGAAAACATTTTCAGCAGTTTTATAATTTAAATCCTTCCGGGTTCAGGAAGAAATATCAAAACGTAAAGGACAACAAATATATATTGAATGAAAGCTTTTGGAAATCAACCTGATTAAAGCTTGGAGTAAAAATTAAATAAAGAAACTATGAATAATTATTTGAGAAAGGCTGTTTTAGCAGGGATACTTTATTTTACAGCTATTAATGGTGTAAAATCACAATTGAAAAAGCCAGAAAAAGATTCACCTAAACAAGTCCGGGAATTTTTTGTGGCTTCTTTAGTAAAAATTGGAGATCCCGTGTTAGATGCATTAAGCAAAAATCAATTAAAACAACTGATGCCTGTAGAAAGATCACCGGGTGCCTGGGATGACAGAAAACATGTCACTTATTTAGAAGCTTTTGGAAGATTGCTTTCCGGAATGGCTCCCTGGCTGGAATTAGGTCCTGACGAAAGTCCGGAAGGAAAATTAAGGGCTAAATACATTGCTTTAGCACAGAAATCCATTCACAATGCAACCAATCCGAACAGTCCGGATTTTATGAATTTTGTAAATGACAGACAACCTTTGGTTGATGCTGCTTTTTTTGCTCAGGCCTTGCTTCGTGCGCCAAAACAACTTTGGGAACCATTGGATGCAGCTACAAAAGAAAACGTGATTAAAGCATTAAAATCATCCAGAAAAATTGAGCCTTATCATAGCAATTGGCTGCTTTTTGCAGGAATGGTAGAAGCAGCCATAATTAAATTTGATAAAGATCCGGATAATAAGCGACTGGATTATGCTTTAGAGGAACATAAAAAATGGTATTTAGGCGACGGAACTTTTGGCGATGGCCCGGATTTTCATTGGGATTATTACAATAGTTTTGTAATTCATCCGATGCAGTTAGACATTTTGAATGTACTGAAAGAAAAAAATAAAGACTATAAAAATGATTATGACACAGAGTTAAAAAGAGCCCGACGTTATGCTGCTGTTCAGGAAAGACTCATATCTCCTGATGGGACTTATCCTCCAATCGGAAGGTCTTTGGCTTATCGTTTTGGAGCTTTTCAATTGTTATCTCAAATTGCACTTTGGAAAGAATTGCCAAAAGAAGTAACTCCGGCACAGGTACGCTCGGCCTTGTATGTTATGATTCATAACCAGATTAAGGCAAAGGGTACTTTTGATAAAAACGGCTGGCTTCAAATTGGACTTTATGGACATCAGAATAGTATTGGTGAAGGGTATATTTCTACAGGAAGTTTATATTTGTGTTCAGAAGCATTTTTAGTTTTGGGTTTACCGGCAACAGATCCGTTTTGGAGCGATCCTTACCAACCCTGGACACAAAAGAAAACATGGTCCGGACAGGAAATTCCAATTGACCATGCTTCGAAATAATTAAAGATATGTGTCAGGCTGAGCGGAGTCGAAGCCCCATTCGATGTAGAAACATTCGACTCCGCT